>DDCV01000094.1:0-1061 GCA_002335845.1 Rickettsiales bacterium UBA1997
ACACGGAGGATTGGACGTTCTCGTAGCAGAGTTTTTGTTGGTAGATTTTAGTAGTGATATCTGGCTATCTTGTAAGTTTGGCAATTTGCTGGATGCAACTATCGCAAGGTCCTTGGGAATCATTTTTTTTGGCAGCAATGTGATGCCAATTCCTGCTCTAACCGCCGCTATTATTCCTGAATAGCTATGACTTGAAAATGATATTCTCCAACTAATATTATTTTTATTCAATGCTTCTAGAGCTGCTTTTCTGTAAACGCATGGCTTAGGAGATAGGGCTAAGGGCATAGATCTTTGACCTTCTGTTAATTTTTTATTGCCAACCCAAAGTAGCTTTTGGGGCGTAATTTCAACGGCAAATTGATCTTCTTTAGGCTTGGGCATTTTTAGCAGAACTAAATCTAGCTTTCCCTTCTTAAAATTTTCATAAAGATTTAATGTTAAATCACATTCAATATGAAGTGATATATTTGGATGAACCGCAATAAATTCTGAAAGAATCTTATCAAGAAAAGTTATGGCATAATCATCTGGAATTCCAAAGCGAACCGTTCCTGTTAGATCGGGGTTTTTAAAGTGATCTATGGTTTCGCAATGAAGTGTAAAAATTTGTTTAGCATAATTTAAAAAAACCTCTCCATCATTTGTTAATTCTAGAGCTTTACCTCTTTTGAAAAGTATTTTTTCAAGCAAGGTTTCTAATTTTGCAACTTGTTGATTAACTGCAGATTGTGTTTTATTTACCCTCTTGGTGGCCTTGGTAAAGCTTAAAGTTTCTGCTGAAGCAATGAAGCATTGAAGAGATGTTGTATCTATACTCATAAGAAATTCTAATGGATTATAAAAGAATTATTAGTTTTACTATTAAAAGATAATCTTATGAAGTAATGACAAATCAATAAATATTTTATTCATCATCTAAGATAACATATAAAACTAATATTTATGTCTAATATTTTTAATTTTGACTCGCTGTCTAAAATAGTTACTGTGCTAGTTATTATTATATCGGCGATTGTTTTAAAATTTTCTTATAATTATCTGAAGATTGATAAGGATAG
>DDCV01000094.1:1143-34855 GCA_002335845.1 Rickettsiales bacterium UBA1997
TACTGGTTAAGTTGATGATTTATAAAAAAAGCTGGAATCAAGCGGTTTTTTCTGGATTAAAGGCCTTAAAAAACTTTGCTATAGGCTTTGTTTGTTTGTTTGCGGCTTTGGTAATTCTTTATTTTGAGACGGGAAGTTTTGAAATAACAAACATTATGACAAGTGATAATATTAGTAAATCTGGCCTCGTCACTTCATCTATTTTGCTAGTCATAACTGCCTTAAGTCAGTCTGCTATATTTCCATTTCACTCTTGGATCATTAGTTCGCTTAATTCTCCAACTCCAGCATCGGCTTTTATGCATGCTGGGCTTGTTAATGGAGGAGGAATATTGTTAGCAAGATTTGCTCCCTTGTTATTAAAGGTTCCAGAAGTTTTGGTTTTTGTTTTTGCGATGGGAATATTTTCAGCCATTATAGGCACTTTGTGGAAATTAATTCAGAGTAATGTCAAGTCAATGCTGGTTTTCTCAACAATAAGTCAGATGGGATTTATGATGGCTCAATGCGGAATGGGTCTATTTCCAGCCGCAATAGCCCATTTATTTTGGCACGCCATGTTTAAGTCTTATTTGTTTCTCTCTTCACCCAGTACTTGGCAAGAAAAGAGATTAGATTTGAGATATCCACCAATGTCTTCCGTTTTTATTTTATCTTTGATATGCGGCTCAATAGGGGCTTTAATATTTGCTGAAATTAATAATATTAAAGTTGGCAATATGGATACAACTTTAATACTAGTTGCGGTTTGCTTTATAGCGGCAAGTCAAGTTTCTTTAACCATTATGAATAAATCGCCGATCAAAAATATTGTTCCAGCCTTGATATTGTCATCTACAATGTCAGCTACTTACGCTGCATCAGTGGTCTTTATAGAAAAAATAATGTCAGATAGTATATTTAACCCTCAAGACCTAAATTTATGGCATTTTGGCGCGATAATATTTTTATTTTTAGCTTGGGTAATTCGTCTTTTTTGGGTAAGCTCAGCTCAGCAAAATGAAATTTTTCTTAAGATATATGTAAGACTATTAAACGCCAGCCAGCCAGAGGCAAAAACAATAACCGCCAATCGTAATCAATATAATTATAAATAATCTATGACAAATATTGAAGACAATATCAGCTTTCTTTGTAAGTCAGCTTGGGATAAAATATCTCCAACTTGGTCTTTGAAAAATATTATTGCTGCTAATCCTTTACAAGGTTTAGAAGATATGAAATTTGAAGATGCGCTCGATAAATCATATGGCTTATTTAAAATTAATAACTTCCCCAAATCTTTAGAAATAGTTAATCAAATTACTATAAAGTGGTGCCAAGTATTTTTTGATGAAGGTCAGTCTACTATCAAAATGCCAAATCGCAAAAAAGGTTTTTATAAATCTTGGAAGAGTCTAGCAATATTTGATGAGCAAATTCACCTTAAAAAAGAGGCGAATATAAATTTCATAAAAAATTTGTCAGATGATTCGCAAAAAGCAATTTCACAGATTTTAGAAAAAATTAGCGCCCCTAAAAGTTTAGAAGATAAATTACTCATCCTTGCTTTAAGCACAATCTCTGGCTGGTCATCATATGTAAAATATTTGGGGGAATGGAGTTATAATAAAAATCCCGAAATAGAGAATGATTTCCTAGCAATTAGGCTAGCTATTATCTACATGGTTTGGCCTAATGTTTTGGAAGAATTATTTGATTTAGTAAAATTAGATATTGCTAGTGACTGGAAAAAGCAGAAGCTGCAAGAAATTATTAGCAATGAAAATAAGCATCGCCAACATTTAATTAAAGATATTCGTAGCAATATAAAATATCTCAAAGAGGAGCAAAAAACTTATGATGCTCAATTGGTATTTTGTATTGATGTCAGGTCGGAACCAATGAGAAAAGCAATAGAGGAGTGTGGCAATTATGAGACGTTTGGCTTTGCTGGGTTTTTTGGAGTTCCTACTTCTGTTACAAACGCCTTGACTAACGACTCTTATGATTCTTGCCCTGTTTTACTTGAGCCTCAGCACAATGTGATAGAAAAATCTCTATCATCTAAGAAAATTTTTTCTAGGCAAGAAAAGGGATATTCTTCTCTTTTGGAAATAAAGAAATTTTATCAATCTTTAAAATATAATTTTACCACACCTCTACCTTTAGCCGAAGGGATAGGAATTTGGAGTGGTGGGTGGATGTTTATCAAAACTTTTTCGCCAAAGGGCAGAAAGTTTTTGCAAACAAAATTGAGTAAAACATTTAAACAAAATTCAAATTCTTCTCCAGAAATTGATTTTATACCATTTAAAGATCAATGTAGCTATGCTAAAGGATTTTTGAGGTCAGTTGGGTTGGTTAATAATTTTTCTAAGATAATAATATTATGTGGCCACGGCAGTCATACTGAAAATAACAGTCACGCGACATCTCTTGATTGCGGTGCTTGCGGCGGAAGGCATGGTGATAGTAACGCCAAAACTTTGGCAAAAATTCTAAATCAAGCAAATATTCGTAAATATTTAAAAGAAGAGGATTTTTCAATTCCCGTAGATACTAAATTTATTGCGGCAAAACATAATACAACAACTGATGAAATAGAGGTTTATGATCATGATATTGATAACATGACATCACTAGGTCAGTTAAAGATTGATCTGGCTAAAGCAAAATTATTGAATAATAATTTTCGTGCTAAACAAATGGGTTTTGCAGGATCAAAAAATAAGCTTAAGGATTTCTTCTTTAACAAAAGTCACGGCTGGTCAGAGACTCAGCCAGAATGGGGATTGGCTAAAAATGCTTCTTTTATTGTTGCACCAAGAAGTTTGACAAAAAATATTGATTTAAACGGCAGATCATTTCTTCATTCTTATGATTGGAAGATTGATGAAGATAGCAGTATATTACATCTCATTTTAAACGCACCAATGGTTGTAGCGCAGTGGATCAATGGCCAATATTTATTTTCAACTATTGATAATATTGCTTTTGGCGCGGGAAGCAAGATTACCCAAAATATAGTTGGTAAGATTGGTGTTATGCAGGGTAATGCTAGCGATTTGATGCACGGACTTCCATTGCAATCAGTTAATAAAACTGACCAAGAGAGTTATCATGAGCCTGCAAGATTAACTAGTCTAATCTATGCACCTAAAGAAAAGATTGCTGATGTAATTTTGCAAAGTCCTAAACTTAAACAGCTGGTTGCCAACGAATGGATTTTTATTTATTGCTTAGATCCTCTAGACGATAATATTCATCACCTTGATAGTGATATGAATTGGCTTTAACCAAAAAATCTATCACTCTGTTTAAAAAATTAATTTTAGAAAGTCTTATTGAAGATTACTGCTGCTAGGTAATTTATGGGTTCATTTTTAATATTACCAGCCTCTTTTTGAATAAGAAAATTAAGCTTCATGGTGCTTTCATTAGAAATTTTTCCTAAATAAAATACCTCAAAATCCTGCTGCTTACCTTGGGGCTTAAGTGAAGAGGTGCCATCTTTGCGATATAAATTTCCATCATCATCACGTGACACCGGAATGCTATATTGTACCTTGCCACTATATATTCTAAGAGGTTGTAGATAAATAAATCCAAGCTTGCCTTTAAAAAATTCGTCAAAGGTAACGCCAACAGCAGTGCTTCGACTGCGTAGATTGCTATAATTTCTAAAGATACCCTGATTATTGCCACCAACCTTGGTTAAACCTTCACTGTAGCTTAATAATAGATTGCTGGTTTTGGTTATTTTATGATTTGATATTAGTTTTATATAGCTGGTTTCAGTGTTATTTTTGCTTTCAAAGACTCCTAAGCTTTTGGAATTCAAGATATTATTGTCAAATTCTTCTAAGCTGCCAAAAGATAGTGATAATTTGTTATTTTTACCCATTTTATAGGCAATGCCAAGATTGATTGACTCATTTTGTTTATTATTCACTCTTTTTAAAACATGATTGCTATCATATGAAGATTGGTAAGACAGATTAAGATTTAAATTGTTACTCAATAAATCCTTGCCAAGATAAAATTGTCTGAAATTCCTTACTTCATCATCAAATAAATCATTATTATTTTGTCTAAAAAATGATTGGTAAGGATTTGATGATCCAAAGCTTTGCGCTAGTAAAGAGTTGTTAAGATTTGCATCATTGATTTGTAGATTACTAACTTCGTCAATATTAAAAGCTAAGCCCCAATCTAATGATTTGCCAAATATTTTTTCACTTTGTTGAAAAGAGAATCCTTGATTTTCATTGGGCAAATATTCTTGAGAATTGTCAATTGTTACAAATTGTAAACCTAATTCATTTTTGGCTTGCGGATTTCTATATTGAGGAGTTTGGAGCCTGAATATACTTTTCTTGCCAATATTAAGAGGAGCTATTTTAGAATCGAAATTATTAAAAAATATTGGCTCCAAATTAAAATGATTAATATTAGCGCGCGATGATATTTTTTTACCTAAAAAAGCCTTATAATCACGACCATAATCATCAAGAAAAATAGCCGACTCAATATTGGGTGCAATATTATTTGTAAAGGCATCACCAAATATTGGATCTGTACTAAGGGAGGATGTTGATAAATCATAGCCGCCAGAAGAGGCGCTGGAGCCATAATTTAAAATATTTTGCCCCTGAGCTTGAACTGCATATTCAAGATTCAAAAGGCCGCGGCCATAAATATCATCAGTTCCAGCTTCTCCCAAATCTGTCGCGGTTTGTAATAAAATTTGCGCAGTTTGCGAAGCGTTAAGGTGAGTCCAAGCAGCGCGCAAAACGGCAGCGGCACCTGCAACATGAGGTGTGGCCATGGATGTGCCAGAATAATCGGCATACGCCGTGTCGCCACCAATATAGGCGCCATGAATATTTTCACCAGGAGCAACTAAACAATAATTTTTAGTGTTTCCACAATGATTGCTAAAAGAAGAAATATTTGAATCGCTATCCACAGAGCCAACAGCAATAATACTTCCTTGTAAATCGGAATCTATTGCATAATAAGCTGGATAGTCAGGCTGAGAATTGCCATCATTTCCAGTGGCGGCAACTGATAAGATGTCAGCATTTTTTGTAGTTTGAAGTGTTGATTTAATTATAGATGAAGGCGATCCAGCCCCTAAGCTTAAATTTAAAACTTTTGCTCCCACTGCTGCTGATTCATTGATGCCATCAGCAACTGTAGATGTACTACCAAAGCCATCGCTGTCAAGTGATTTAAAGGCAACAATTTGGGATTCATAGGCAACGCCATGGATTCCAACGTTATTTTTTACAGCAGCAGCAGTGCTGGCAACATGAGTGCCATGTCCGCGATCATCATTTGGAGTTGGGTCATTATTTATATAGTCATAATCACCAGAAGAATTATAATTTGCTGCAATTTCTTGATGACTTATTAGAGCTCCAGAATCAACAATTGATATTTTAACTCCTGATCCAGCAATCGTCTTACCATTTTTTTCTAAGATAGCATAAGCATTGGCAGCATTAATTGCATCTAAACCCCATTGATTATTATATTCGGCAGTTTTGTAAGCATTAGCCTCTATTATAGTAGCGTCCCATCCTACATCAACGCTAAAATTTAATTGATGTGAAGTGATTGGAGCTGGTGCACTGGTGCCTCCTCCTCCTCCGCCACCACCGCAAGAAGCAAGAAGAGTTAAGGTGAGTAAAATAGCGATAGATGTAGTTATAATATCAACGCTAAGCGATAATTTATATCTTAGCTTTATTTTGGTCATCTTTTCCCTTTTATCATTTTATTTCGAACTTTGAAATAAGATGGCTATGTCTACAATTCAAAATAAAAACTAAAGAAAAAATATTTTGTTTAGCATAAGCTATAAATTGTAGCTTAGTATAATTTTTTATACATCAACATAATGCTTTGTCTAAACTAAAATTTATGAAGAATATTTTTAAACATTAAACCTAAAATGAAAAACATCACCATCATTGGTTATATATTCCTTACCTTCTAAGCGCAATTTTCCAGCATTTTTACTGCCTTCTTCACCGCTAAATTCAATGTAATCATTATATGATATTGTTTCAGCGCGAATAAAGCCTTTTTCAAAATCAGTATGAATTTCGCCAGCTGCCTTGGGGGCGGTTGAATTCTTTTTAACTGTCCAAGCGCGACATTCTTGAGGGCCAACCGTAAAAAATGTTATAAGGCTTAAAATATTATAAGCGTTGCTAATAATTTGCGCTAAGCCAGTTTCTTTTAAGCCGACTGATTCAAGAAATTCTTGCTTTTCCTCCTCGCTTTCGAGCCCAGCAATTTCAGATTCAATTTGAGCGCAAACTTTTAAAGATTTATAGCTATTATTTTGGCAATATTGATCAACTAAATCACTATATTTATTGCCACCAACCTCATTTTCTTTAAGGTTGCAAACAAAAAGCTGCGGCTTGGCGGTTATAAGTTGTAGATTTTTTAATAGTTTTTTCTCATCATCTGAATCGGTTTCAACTAATCTTGCTGGCTTTTCTTGTGATAATGCCTCTATGACGCGTTTTATAAGATTAATTTGCGGCTGCAATTCCTTATCGCTTTTTGCCTTTTTTTCAATATTGGGCAGTCTTTTTTCTAAGCTTTCAAGATCGGCTAATATTAACTCAAGTTGAATTAATTCAATATCGCGAATTGGATCAACTCCACCTTCAACATGAGTGATGTTTTCATCTTCAAAACAGCGAACAACATTAATTATAGCATCAACTTCACGAATATGAGATAGAAATTTATTGCCTAAGCCTTCGCCAGTACTAGCGCCTTTGACAAGGCCAGCAATATCAACAAATTCCATTTTTGTAGGTATTATCTCGTTGGAGTTAGCAATTTTGGCTAATTTTCCCAAGCGCTCATCAGGTACATTAACTAACCCAATATTTGGTTCAATAGTGCAAAAAGGGAAGTTTTGCGCTTCGGCGGCGGCAGTTTGAGTGAGAGCATTAAAAAGAGTTGATTTACCAACATTTGGTAGGCCAACGATACCACATTTTAAAGACATAATTTATTTGTAAAAAAACTTTACTTAGCAAAAAAGATAATTGAAAAACTAGTTTCTAACAAAAAATTCAAAAAACAAATAAATTTACATGATAATTTCTTTAAGAATATTTTCTATCTTCTTTTTATTGTTGATACAATCATGTCTTTTTTCATCAAAAATAACTATTAGCGGCAAAGGCAATATAAGGTTGCACGAAGTTGAGTTTGAAGATTTTAAAGATTGGAATCATGCCAACCATAAAATGGCTTTGCAGGCTTTTTTGCATTCATGTAATAAATTTGCTAAAATGCCTCAAAAAAGACTGATGGGAGGTCAAATTGGCAATATTGTTGTGGGAGATTTTCGTGATGTTTGCGAGATTGCTGAGATAGTAAAAACTATGGATAAAAAGATGACGCAAAATTTCTTTGAAAATTGGTTTAGACCTTTTTTGGTAACGACTAAATATGGCGGTTCGCAAGGATTATTTACAGGATATTATGAAGCAAGCTTAGAAGGCAGTTTAAATAAAACTCAACGCTTTAAATACCCAGTCTATAAATTACCAGAAGATGTTGGCTTTGATCCTTATTTAAGTAGGGCAGAAATTGAATCTGGAGCTTTAGAAGGTAAAAAGCTAGAAATATTGTATGTTGATAATGTCGCTGATCTATTTTTTCTTCATATTCAGGGGTCTGGTCGAGTTAAGTTAGAAGATGGTAGTCAAGTGCGCCTATCATATGCCGGTCGCAACAATCAAACATACACAGCTATTGGTAATTATATGATAGAAAATGGCTATATTAGCGCTGATTATGCTAATGCCGATTCAATTAAGCGATGGCTTAATGAAAATGAAGATAAAGCACAAGAGGTAATGAACAAAAATGCTGCTTATACTTTTTTTGAAGTATCTAAAGATGAATATGTTGTTGGTGCCCAAAATGTTCCTTTAACCGCTAATCATTCAATTGCAGTTGATGATGAGGTGATTCCATACGGCCTACCAATTTGGTTAGAAAGCTATATAAAAAATAAAAATCGCAACAAAGATACATATCATAATTTGCTTATTTCTCAAGATACCGGCACAGCAATCACTGGAACAATTCGTGGAGATGTATTTTTTGGTTATGGCAAAGATGCTGAAGAAAAGGCTTCTTACATGGCGTCCAAAGGCAGATATTATATATTGCTTCCTAGGAATATAGTCGATAAATTGAATGACTAATAATAAATCCCGCCTTTAATTAAAATTTTATGCTGCATATTTTTAGTTTAAAATTTCAAATAAAAATCTTTTTATATCTTGATATAAGTGATTTTTCTTTAAATTTTTATTCCTAAAAATACCTTGTATAAAAATATAATTAAAAATGAGATTTAGTATAATTTTTATTAATCATAATCCCTAAAATGACTGATATCATACCTTTTGATAAAAGAGACGGCTTTATTTGGTATAATGGTGAATTTGTGCCGTGGCAAGATTCTAAAGTTCATATTTTGAATCATGGTCTGCACTACGCATCCTGTGTTTTTGAAGGTGAAAGAGTTTATAATGGTAAGATTTTTAAGAATGAATTGCATTCTCAAAGGCTTCATAAATCAGCGAAAACCCTTGGCTTTGATATTCCATATAAGGTTGAAGAGTTAAATAAAATAAAAATCGAAACTGTTGCCAAGCAAAATATAGTTGACGGCTATATGAGAGTTTTTGCTTGGCGCGGTTCAGAAAAAATGGCAATCTCAGCTCAGGGTAACAAGGTTCATGTTGCTATTGCTTGCTGGCCATGGCCACCATATTATTCGGCAGAAGCTCGAAAAAAAGGACTTAGACTAAAATTTGCTAAGTATCGCAGACCCTCACCAGAAACAGCTCCTGTTTCAGCTAAAGCTGCAGGTTTATATATGATTTGCACTATTTCCAAGCATGAAGCTGAAAATGCGGGCTATAATGACGCTTTAATGCTTGATTATCGCGGCTATTTGGCTGAAGCTACAGGAGCAAATCTATTTCTGGTCATGAAAAATGATGAGATTCACACCCCAACTCCAGATTGTTTTTTAAATGGCATAACTAGGCAGACAGTTATTGAGTTAGCCCAAAAAAGAGGATTGAAAATAGTGGAGAGACACATAAATCCCGAGGAATTAGCGGATGCCAAAGATGCATTTTTAACAGGAAGTGCTGCTGAAATCACTAGAATTTCTGCTGTTGATGACAAATATAACTATCCCAAAGCAAGTAAAATAACGCTTGATTTGATTCAAGATTATCATGATTTAGTTAGATCCTAGAAATTGCATATTAAGAATACCCCAGATAATCAAGGAGATTTGCTAAAATAAAAAAGATGCAGAGTAAATTGCTAGTTTTGAGATTAAAATGGTATAAGAAATTCGGTAAAATAGTATTTTCACTTGGCTTTTTTCTTTATTTACTATTTTTTGTCACTGAGATCACTGGGCACTCTGAGCAATATGCCAACGCTTCTCAAGTTAATAATGCACCTTTGGTAAGTAATCCTAGTCAAGAAATATATGGAGTTGCCAAAGTTATTGACGGAGATTCACTTTATGTTGATAAAAAAGAGGTTAGGCTGCTAGATATTGATGCCCCAGAATATAAGCAAGAATGCTTTGATAAAAACAATAAACCATATAGATGCGGCATTGTTAGCAGTAAATTTTTAAGAAAATTTATTCAAAATAAAAATATTACCTGCAAATATAATCAAAAAGATCGTTATAATCGGCTTTTAGCTAGATGCTATATGGAATCTATTTCTATTAATGAAAAGATGATTTTAAGTGGCATGGCAGTGATATATGATTTATCACAGGCATATGATAAAATAATATCATTAGAAAAAGAGGCTAAGGCCACTAAATTAGGGATATGGCAGGGTCATTTTCAGTTACCAAAAGACTATCGCAAATCATTAAAGTGATTCAAATTTACACTAATTTAGTCAAAAATAGAATTAATTTAACAAAAATAGAAAAAAGGTTTTATTTAATTATAAAAATTCAGTAGAATGATGAGGTGATTATAACTGAATAAATAACATTTGTGACTACAAGAGACTTTAGATCACTTGGAACTATTACATTGGATGCGCGAAATTTTCTTAAAGCGCATCCAGCCTTAGTTCATGATATTGCTGGTTATTCACTAGCTCATATTTTATATTCTCATGTTAGAATTTCGCGCTTAACAAGGCCAAATCGCAGACAGCTACGCAAATTACGCAATAGAAGAAGAAGGTGGTTTGTTGATAATATAATTATGCATCATAAAAGAATACATGATCGCAATCGTGAGATGACTATTCAAAAAGCTAGACAAAGAATATTGGAGCGTGAAAAGGAGAGGCAAAAAGGACATAGAGCTAGAAAAAAAGAATTGGTCGATACCAGGTTTCAGTGGCGAAATGCTGTATTAATTAAAGAGAGAGGTGCTGAGATTAGGGGTCGTATAGATGCGCGTAAATCAAGAGCTAAAAGCAGATGGGCTACTTTATATGGTTAAACCGAACTGATGTGTCAACCTTTTTTCGGACAGTTATCTTAAGCAAAATTCAAAGATTTCTTTAAATATTTGTTCTGTTTTTCAAATTCCACCGGAGCCAAATAATTATTAGCAGAGTGAATTCTGATTCTGTTGTAAAAAACCTCAATATATTCAAATATTACATTTTTTGCCTCCTGTTGATTTTCAAATTGATAATGATTAGTTAATTCTGTTTTTAGAGTGTGGAAAAAAGATTCTGCCACGACGCTATCCCAGCAATCACCTTTTCTACTCATGCTTTGAGTAATTTTGTGGTCTTTAAGAATTGACCTGTGAGACTGCGAAGCATATTGGCTGCCTCTGTCAGTATGCCAAATTAATCCTTTTTTAGGTTTTCTTTGGAAGAGAGCCATTGTTAAAGCATCATTTACAAGTTTTGATCTCATATTATCAGCCATAGACCAGCCAACAATTTGTCTTGAATAAAGATCAATTACGGTTGCTAAATATAACCAACCTTTTTTGGTAGGAATATAAGTAATATCTCCAACCCAATACTTATCAGGTTGAGTAACATTAAATTCTCTATTTAATAAATTAGGCGAAATTGGTTTATCGTGCTTTGAATCGGTTGTAACTTTAAATTTACGCTTTGTTTTGCAAGAAAGATTCGCATTTGCCATTAATTTACCAATTCTATTGCGACTAATAAATACACTTTTTTGAGTTAATATTTTGGCAATTCTGCGAGTTCCATAAACATTACGATTTTGAAGAAATATTTCTATGATCATTTCTGTTAATTCTTTATTTTCTTTATCCCTATTGCTAATCGGACGATTTAACCAATTATAATAACCACTACGTGAAACTTTCATAAAATTACACAAAGTTGAAATAGAAAAATCGTCCTTATTATCATTTATCCACGCGTACCTTAATGAGATTCTTTGGCAAAGTACGCGGCCGCCTTTTTTAATAAATCCCTCTCTTGCCTAACTATTGAGAGTTCCCTCCTAAGTCGCGCCACTTCTTCAAAATGGCATTCACTATTTTTTGTCATATTGCTAGATTCTTTAGAATTTGATTGATTACTAACCCAAGTGTGTAAAGTATTAACTTTAACACCTAAATCTCTAGCAGTTTGTGAAATTGGTTGATTTGATTCTAATGCTAATTTTGCAGATGAAGCTCTAAATTCAGCAGAATAGTTATTTTTTTGTTGCTTGGACATTGGCTTGATTATTTATTGTTAAAATACGATTCTTAACTGTCCGAAATATCGTAGCCACATCACTTTTGCATTTAATATCGGTTAAAGACATAATGTAATATTTATGAGGATTTATGCCCCCTTATTTTGTGTGTGTCAATGAATTTTAGTGGATTTTATTAGACTCTAATTCTGATATGAGGCTTGATTTGACTGGCTTTGATGGACTCTATAAGATTTTATTAATCTATAAAATGGTGGAGAGGGCAGGATTCGAACCTGCGTACGCTAACGCGGGCAGATTTACAGTCTGCTGCCATTGACCGCTCGGCCACCTCTCCATTTGGGAAAAACGATTGTAAAAATCGATTAATAAAAAACAAGTAGCTATTAAGTCAAATTATAAAGGTTTTGTGATTGTAAAAACCTAAAATATTTTTATCATCAGATGTAGATATAATAATAAAAACATCTTTAAAATATGTTAGTATTTAATAAATTTTGGCTTTATTAACCCGCGCACTAACTAGTTAATTTTTAACTGCAGTATTTTCCTTCTCGAAACTCTTGTTGAAAAGCAAAGTAGCAGTGAGTACTGCGGCTTTCAACAAGATCTTCAAGAAAAAAATCTTTCTGTTAAAAGGTAAACTAGTTAGTGCACGGGTTAATATTTTTTGCTTTTAAAGCTCATAAAGCCTTAAACCTTATGAGCTTAACTCAGTGAGGCAGCCTTAAAATACAAGATCTACACAACATCCCAGTCATTAATATAGGTGCATTGCTCAAATCCGTCCCACCAACCAGTGTTGTAATCAATATTTCTTTTCATACGGCTATAGCTATATTGCGCTTCTATAGTATCGCCAATCATCCCCTTGGTAACGGCATTCCAGGCTACAGAACAGCCATCTTTAAATCCTTTGCCATATTCAGTATCTGCAGGTGGAAAATTTCTAATACCCACGGCTGGCCTAGGCTTTATACCCCAATTCCAACTCGATGGCATCGGGTCCCAAATCGCCGAGCATGAGCTTAGAGATATTATAATTACTAAATTTTGTACTATTTTTATCATTTTTTGACATCAAGGATAATGACATTATAGAATGGTAATTCCATTTTTTAAATTTAGCAAAAATTGAATTTTATCTTATTTTTTGCTTTAAAATTAAAGATTGGAATTAGCATAATATCATTAGACATTGGACACTATTAACTAATAATGATAAAATCATATTACATTTTTGAAATTAACTCAAGATAATTTTTTATTTATGGAAAAAGTTTGGCTTTATGATCGTCAAATCATAGAAATATCTGGTCAAGATCGCTATATATTTTTGCAAGGACTTGTAACAAATGATGTTTTTCAAATTAAGAGCACAAATAATGCAATATATAGCGCCATGCTAAGTCCAAAAGGGCGCTTTTTTTATGATTTTTTTATTTTTGAAAATAATAATTCAATATATATTGATTGCTACCAATCTCGAGCTGAAGAAGTAGCTAGAAAACTCAACTTATATAAGTTGAGGTCGGATATTAAGGTTGTATTAAATGATAAAATATTCGTATTTTGGCTAAAAGAGCAAGAAAGATCTATTGATATTGACAACAATAATCTTATTTTTGCTGACCCAAGATCAAGAAAAATGGGTCACCGCCTATATTGCATTGACGACAAAGAATATCATAAAAATTCAATGCCATACCATAAAATGCGCATCATGAATAAAATTCCTGAAAGTGAATATGATTTAACTTATGATAAATCGCTAATTTTAGAGTTTGGATTTGATAATTTAAATGCTATAAATTATGAGAAAGGATGCTATATGGGCCAAGAGCTAACGGCAAGAACTCACCACACTGGGCAAGTTAGAAAAAGAATTCATACTATTGAAATTAACGACTGTGATAAAGTTTTTTCTAATCAGGAGTTAAAACAAGTTGCAAATCAAACCAATCTATTAAAAAACACCAATATAACCTATAGTGATAAATCTTCTGGTTTGCTTTTGTCGGCTGTTATTGATAACAACAAAATGCTGGCTTTAGCCTTAATCAGAGATTTGGGTGACGAAATAAAAGCAGGCTTTAATGGACTTAAAATCAATAATTACCCACTAAAAATTTTATAAAATGCAGATTTATCTTCCTGTAGCTGAAATTCCAATAAATATAATCGTTATTTTGATATTTGGCTTAATGACAGGCTTTATCGCTGGAATGTTTGGTATTGGTGGTGGGTTTTTGGCAACGCCATTATTAATTTTTGTTGGCATTCCTCCGGCAATAGCAGTTGCCACCTCAACGAATCAAATTATTGCCTCTTCTACTTCTGGATTATTGGTGCATTTGCGCAAAGGCAATGTTGATATCAAAATGGGCTTGGTATTAGTATGTGGCGGGTTTGTTGGGTCATTTTTTGGTATGTTTATTTTTAAGGCTTTGCAAAAAACTGGTCAAATTGACATTGCAGTTTCAATAATATATGTCGTATTTCTTGGTGCAATTGGCATAAATATGATGATTAGTAGCATCAAGGAGCTTTTACAAAAAAAATATGGCATTACCTGGGAAAAAAAGAAAGATAGTAGAATAACCAAATTTATTGCTCGTGCCAAAAAATGGCCTCTTCAGGTGAACTTTCCCTGCTCAAAAATAAAAGTTAGTATTTTTGTGCCCTTGATTCTTAGTATGTTAATTGGTGTCTTGGTGTCTTTAATGGGAATTGGAGGTGGATTTTTAATGATTCCAGCAATGATTTCAATTCTAAAAATGCGCCCACAAGTAGTAATCGGCACTTCTTTATTTCAAATAATTTTTATTGCCGCTAATGCAACATTTTTGCAAGCCTTAAGTAATAATCTTGATATTGTTTTAGCTATTTTTATGATATTTACTTCGGCAATTGGATCGCAAATTGGCACCAAAACTAGCTACAAAATAGACTCGGAAAGCCTCAGATCCTTTCTTGCTTTACTAATATTAGCAGTTTGTACAAAAATGCTAATATCACTATTTTCAAAGCCAGAGAGCTTGTACGCAATAGAATTCATAAAATAATGACATTGCCAAGATTTGATAAAACTATATTACTATGCCTATTAACAGCGTTATTGACGCTGTTTTTTTCTAAAAAACTCCTAGCTAATCCAATTATTTCTGGAATATCAGCTAACGAGATAGAAATTGATACTAGTTTTAAAGGGGCAAAAATTCTATTATTTGGCGCCAAAGGCTATGTTGGCAATGTCGTGGTCGCTGTTAGGGGTCCGAAAAAAGACTTTATAATAACTAAAAAAGACAGGATATTTGGGGTTTGGTATAATGGCAAAAGAGTAAATCTGCGCGATTCATATAGCTATTATTCTCTTTTTTCTACTTTTAGCGATCAAAAGCTTCCGGAGCAGCTTTTGTCAGACCTTGAGCTAGGCAAAGATAATCTGAGCTTTAATTTTTATGGTGATATTGAAAATAAAAATGATAGCGAAGATTTTAAACTCTATTTTATTGATAAATTAGAGCAAGAAAAACTATATTCCACCAATGTCAAGAAGGTGTCTTTTTTAAATGAAACCTTATTTAAGGTGATGTTAGAATTTCCCAAAACTATATCACGCGGCACTTATTCGGTTGATATATATCTAATTGATGATGGCTCATTAATATCATATCAATCAATACCAATTTATGTTAAGCAAACAGGTATCAGCGCTAAAATTTTTGACTTTGCTCATAAGGAGTCTTTTTTATATGCTGTTTTATCTATATCTATAGCTTTATTTGTTGGTTGGTTTACTAATTTTTGCTTTTGTCGATTTTTTGGTCAATAGTAATGCCATTTCCCATCTTTAATACTTCATTTAATCAAATTAGTTTTGAGGATAAAATTTAAGCAATAAATCGCCGTATATAGTAATATACATAAGATTTATTGCTTAAATTTTAGACCAAAAATAAGAAGGTTAAATGTAGTATTAAGGATAGGAAATAGTATAATACCAAGTAACAATCTATAGATTGCTACTTGGTAAAAAATACGTTAATTTGTCGATGACGACTTAAAACTAAATAAAACTTGTCTAAACCACTCTTTCAATCCATTTTTACTATTTCATTTTTCACGGCAATATCAAGAATTTTTGGCTTTATTCGAGATATTCTGATAGCGCGATATCTTGGCGTAAGCATGATGTCAGATGTTTTTTTTGCCGCCTTTCGTTTACCTAATTTTTTTCGTCGTATCTTTGCCGAAGGGGCTTTTAATTCAGCTTTTGTACCTATTTTTATTCATAATAACGAAAAGAATCCAAGGCGGGCCAAGGATTTTGTTCGCAATATTTTCTCTTTACTACTCTATATCCTACTGTTTTTCGTTATGATGATGCAGATTTTTATGCCTTTTATTATGAAATCATTTTTTCCAGGGTTTTATGATGATCGTATAAAATTTGATCTTTTGGTAAATATATCGCATATTACCATATTTTATCTAATCTTCATTTCGTTGATATCTCTAATGTCAGGAGTGTTAAATTCTATGTCTAAATTTGCCGCACCTGCAGCAACTCCAATAATACTTAATCTCACTCTTATTTTTTCACTATTTGCAATATCGTCAATCACGCCAAATTACGCTTATGCACTCTCTTGGGGAGTTTTTATTGCAGGAATTCTGCAGTTTGCGTGGCTATTTATTTTCACTGCTAAAATAGGCTTTCTTGTATACCCCGCAATACCTAAAATAAATTCTGATATCAGAAATTTCTTTCGTAAATTTATTCCAGCAATAATAGGGGCTAATGTTATGCAAATTAATCTTTTAATAGATTCTATTTTTGCCAGCATGACAGTTGGAGCAATATCTTATTTATACTATGCTGATCGCGTTAATCAACTCCCACTAGCTCTAATTGGTATTGCTATTGGCGTAGCTTTGCTGCCAAAATTATCATCGCTGATAAAAAGGGGCAAATCACAAGATGCAATCAAATTGCAAAATTTAGCAATCAAGGTGGGAATTTTATTAGCTCTTCCTGCAGGCTTGGGCTTGGCAATCCTTTCTTATGAAATAATTTATGTTTTATTTGAAAGGGGCAGCTTTACTAATATTGAAACAATAAATGTTAGCAAGGCTTTGTCGCTTTATGCCTTAGCTCTTCCTGCATATATATTGGTTAAGGTTTTAGAGCCTTCATTTTTTGCTCGTGGCAATACCAAAACACCAATGAAAATAGCTTTGATATGCGTCATAATTAATGCATCTCTAAATATGTTATTTTACAAAGCTGGATATGGATTTTTGGGAATTATATTAGCTGCAATCATTGCCTCATATTTAAATTTGGCGCTTATTTTAAAGTGCTTGATATCAAGAAATTACTTTAAATTTATTAATTTTTTACCAAGAACCTGTGTCAGATTAATAATGCCGTCATTTTTGATGGCTATGTCGTTAATTGCATTATCTGAGCTAGGCTTATTTAATATTTCCAGCAACCCTCCCATATCTTTATTTTTAAAAATATTAGTGAGTATTTTGCTATATTTATTATTTTTATATATTTTTGATTTAAATAAGATTCTGAAAAATTCTAAAAAAGAACACTAACTCTCTTTTTAAAAATATTACTTTGAAATTATCTAGAAAAATGCTATGCTGTAGATTGTTTATAAAATAGTATTTTCATGTAAAAAATTTAATGATAATTATCAATCATCTGAGATCTCTGCTATTAATTTTTCTAATCTTTCTGCTGGTAACTTCTTGTCGCATGCCAACCCACACTGGATTTAATCAACCAATTACTCTTGATGTAAGAGTGCCAGAAGGGCCTCCTGAGTATAAGGCTGGATGGCATGGGGGCTGTAGATCAGCAATGGGGACTAGATCATTTGCCAACTCTTTTATTTATGAAGATAAAAAAGGTGGCGCCAGCCTTTCTAATGGCATTTATCAGCATGATCCAGTATTTCAATCTGGCTGGGCTGAAGGCTGGTTTTCTTGCAACTTACATATTGGTACCTTTGTTAACTATAATTCAATGAGACATGGCCCATTGGAATAAAATTTTTATAAAAGGGTGCAAATTGATGCTAATTTTTCTTCTATTATCCTCTTGCGCCAGAAGCATCTCTAACTATTTACCAGTTAGACCAGATGACGCGGTAGAAATTGACGGAGATGCCTCGGATGATTTTAAGCAAGGATGGAAGGATGGCTGCGAGACTGGAATGTCAGCAGGCTCTAATACCTTTTATAAATCATTTTATCGAAATAATGCTACAGACGGCTGGAAAATAGCTAATTCACCTGATTATAAAACGGCTTGGGATAATTCTTTTTGGTTTTGTTATCGCCATGACTATTTTAAACAAAAAAGCTCGATTTGGGGCTCGGTATTTTCAGGGTATAGATAACAACAAGTCCCACCTTTAATTATTTATTAACCTTATTATTTTAAACCTGCTATTTTACAAAACTCTTCAGCATCCAAGCTTGCTTTGCCAACTAGTAATCCCGAAATTCCCTTGGTATTTATTAGCTGTTGTGAGTTTTGAGAATTTATAGAGCCGCCATAAAGGATGTAAAGATTTTCTACCCTACCATCTAAATTTTTAGCAACAAAATCTTCGATAATTTTAGTCACTTCTTGCAATTGATCTGTAGTAGGTATTTTACCCGTGCCAATTGACCAAATTGGCTCATAAGCAATGATTAGATTAAAAAAATCGACATCTTTTGGTATAGAGGCTGATAATTGATTGGTGATAAAGTTAAAATGCTTATTTTGTTCTCTTGCTTCTTTTGGCTCGCCAATACAAATCACTGGTAAAATTCCATTATTAAGCGCCATTTTAGCTTTTTGCGCAATCATTTTATCACTTTCGCCGTGATAAGTACGTCTTTCAGAATGGCCAATTATAACAAATTCACAACCGACCTCCGCAAGCATTTTGGCAGAAATATCTCCTGTATAAGCTCCTTCATCGCGATAGTGACAATCTTGAGCGCCCAGACTAAGAGCTCTAGTACTCATAATCATTTCTTGCAACTCTTCTTGTGTCAATTCTGACATTTCCCTGCCCTCTTTTTTAAACTCTTCTTCAAAATAACTCATAGCTGAAGCCACAAGTTCGCTATCTATATATTCAATAACATGGGAAGGGGGACATAAAACCACTCTTTTATCTTCCAGAGCCTCCACATTGTTAGTTACAGCTTCAAGGTAAGTTTGTAGCCAGGCCATTATCTCGGTAAATCCATGATTCATCTTCCAATTTGCTACTATTAATTTCATGTTTAATTTTTTTAATTACAAAGCCAAAATAATACTAAAGATGATCTATGACATTTTCAATTTATAATTGATGCCTTATTAACCCGCGCACTAACTAGTTAACTTTTAACTGCAGTATTTTCTTTCTTGAAGATCTTTTTGTTAAAAGGTCAACTAGTTAGTGCGCGGGTTAATAGCCCAATCTTTAAGAGAATATGGTGTTTTAATTGTCGTTTCTTATTAATAAAGTAGAATCACCATAAGAATAGAAACGATATTTTTTATCAATAGCGTGCTCATATAAGTCGCGAGCCTTATGTTGACCAATGAAAGCGCATATCAGCATAAATAAAGTTGATTTTGGCAAATGAAAATTAGTCATCAATATATCAACAATTTTAAATTCATAAGGTGGATAGATGAAGATATTAGTGTCGCCATAGCCTGCGACTATTTCATTATTTTCATTAGATATTGATTCAAGAACTCTTAATGTTGTAGTTCCAATAGCAATAATTCTTTTACCTTTCTTTTTAGCATTATTGATAATTATAGCAGATTCTTCGCTCACATCAAAAGATTCGATATGCATTTTATGATCTTTTATCATTTCACTTTTAACCGGCAAAAAAGTTCCAGCACCAACATTTAGAGTGACAAAAGTTATTTGAGCATTTTTTTGTTTAATTTTATCAATAATATTATTGTTAAAATGTAATCCCGCAGTTGGGGCGGCAACGGCTACGCCATTTTTAGCATATATTGTTTGATAGTTTACTTGATCGCTATCATTCAACTTATCTCTTTTGATATATGGTGGCAAAGGCACTTGTCCATATTTTTCTATTTTTTGAAAAAAAATCTTAGAAGAATAATCAAATTCAAGAATAATAAAGCCATCTGCGAGCTTTTCCTTAACCAGCACTCTAAAATCTTCAGATATTTCTAATATGTCATTATTATTAACTTTCTTGGCTGGACGACATAAGGCTTGCCAAATAATTGTTGAGTTATCGCTTTTTAATTGGCGATCAAGATTAAAATCTATCTTGGCATCATTGCGCTTTATCGTAGCTGACAATTTAGCCTTAATAACCTTGGCATCGTTAAAGACTACCACATCACCATCATTGATATATTCAATGAAATCTATAACTTGCTTATCAAGCATTTGTTGATTAGGTTTAAAAACAAGCATTTTAGTTTGCTCCTTCGATTTAGAAGGTTCTTGAGCAATCAGCTCTTTTGGTAACGTAAAATCAAAATCATTAGTTCTTAACATGTCTCAAAATAACAAAACTCACTTTGGCTTTAAAACCATTGAAAAAGACAAAAAATCAAGCTTAGTTGGTAACATTTTTTCAAATGTTGCCACAAAATATGATTTGATGAATGATTTAATGAGTGGATCAGTTCATCGCCATTGGAAAAATCAAATGGTAAAAGAAGTTGATCTTTGCAAGCAAGATAATTCTGATGCTAAAAAAATATGTAAAATCATCGATGTCGCCGGAGGCACTGGAGATATAGCTTTCCGTCTTGCTAAAAAATCTATTAAGGAGAATATTAATTGCCATATTGAAGTCGCTGATATAAATCAAGAAATGCTTGAGGTTGGCAAGGAAAAAAATATCAATAAATATGGTTTCAATAATTTAGAATTTATCTGCATGAATGGCGAGAATCTAAAATTTGCGGATAATAGCTTTGATTTCTATACAATAGCTTTTGGTATCAGGAATTTTACTGATATAGAGAAGGGACTAAGTGAGGCAAAAAGAATATTAAAAAAGGATGGCAAATTTATTTGCCTTGAATTTTCAAAAGTTAATGATTATTTCCTACAAAAAATTTACGATTGCTATTCATTTAAAATTATTCCTAAAATTGGCGATCTTATATTAAAAGATAAAAATTCTTACCAATATCTAGTAGAATCAATTCGTAAATTTCCTAACCAGGATGATTTTTCTCAAATGATAAAAAATGCTGGTTTTAAAAACATTGATTACAAAAATCTGAGTTTTGGAACAGCAGCAATACACACAGCTTATGCCTAAAAAAAAGATAATAATTATTAATCACCGCGACAGTAAAAAAACCCGTGAAGCAAATAATTTATGGCAAAAAGCTAAGCAATTTATTTGTAAATATTCTATTTTAGCTTTATCTGCAGCGGTTATAATAGTTGTATTATATTTTGCTTTAGTCATTTCCTTATTTCTACTCGGAGCCTTTTGCGCAATTGGCTTGGTATATTATTTATATCTTAAATTTATTAAATAATTGAAACAAGTCTGAAGCAAGATATTAGAAATTAAGGCTTGGTGGCAGGCTGACTATTTAGCTTGATGGTCGGGAACTATAAATATCTTTTTTTCTTTAACGCTAACCTTTTTTTCTGGCTTTATTTTGTTAATATTTGATTTTGACAAAGAAATAATCTCCTGACCAATATATTTGCCACCTTTTGACATCTTGGATATGATGATCATAGAATTATCATCAATCATATACATCAAATCTTCGTGATCTACATTACTTGCAGAATTCTCTTGGGAATCGGTGATAGTATAGAGCATTTGAATAACATTGCCAGTTTGCAGGCCTTTGGCGGGTGCCAAAATATCATGCCCTATGGCAGTAAAATCATTTTCATTTTTTAGTGTAATAAGCCAAGTTCTGGAGTCCTTTTTAGACATATTGCTGATAAATTGCTGCCTAATGATACCCTTGCCCTCTTCCCAGCTACCATTTATTTTAATAACTCTACTAGCGATAATTTCATTATCACTATTGAACCTGATAGAGAACGCATCTATGTCGCCATCAAAGAATTCTTTTACATCAGCTTTTGCAGCGCCCTCTAGGCTTTTTGGAATCTGTGGCACTATTTTTTTATTAAAATCAACATATGCGCATGAAGAAGTTGATAAAAGCAGAGTAATAACCAGAAATTTTCTTAACATCGTCATAAATTATGATATTTTTTTTGTTACAAAAAAGAATATTTTATAAGGTAGTATTCTTAATATTTTTAGAAATAAAGTAAATTTTTTAGGAAAATGCACCTCAAATTTCTTTTTTTTCAAGCCAATGAATATTTCTTGCGCGGCTTCTTCTTGAGAAATGATAAATGGCATAGGGAATTTGTTTTTCTTGGTAAGTCTGGTATCAACAAATCCCGGATTAATTAATGATAAATTGATATTTTTATTTTTGAGCTGCGGATAAATTCCTTCTGCTAAATTTATCATGGCGGCTTTGGAGGCGCCATAAGCCAAAGAATTTGGTAGCCCACAATATCCTGCAACACTAGCAACCAAAGCTATATGACCATAATTTTGTTGCTGCATTTGTGGTATAATAATTTTTAGCAAATTGAGGCAGCCGCCAATATTGGTCTGGATTATTTTTTGTGCAAGGTCGATGTCAAAGTCAAATATATTCATTTGCTCATAAATTGCCGAGCAAAAAATAATAAGATCAATTTTTTTAAATTCTTTGATTACCTCATCATGAGCTTGCTTAAATGCAGAAAAATCATTAATATCAAAATCATTAATTAGTATTTTACCTGATCTTTTCTTACTTAAATCTCGCTCAAGATCTTGTAAATTTTTAAGGCTGCGCGCTGAAATAGCTATGTCATATCCAGCTTCATGATATTTGATAGATAAGGATTTGCCAATTCCATGGCTTGCACCTATTATCCAGCAAGTTGGCACATTATTAGACATTAGTTTAATTTATCTTCCAATGATCGAATATCGCTAATAAGAGCGGGATCCTTAACAATAAGTTTTTCTATTGTTTTGCAGGAGTGAATAACAGTGGCGTGATTCTTGCCACCAAATTTTTTACCAATTTTAGGTAAACTCTCACTGGTTAAGCTTTTAGATAAATACATAGCAACCTGTCTTGGTCTAGCAATTGATCTTAGTCGGCTTGATGAGTTTAGATCTGATATTTTTAAATTATAAAAATCAGCAACAACTTTTTGAATCTTACCAATACTCAAAACCACAGAGCTAGATTTTGTGATATATGAGTTAAGAATTTTTTGGGTATTGCCTATGGTTATTTCTTCTCCAAGGAATAATTTTTCAGCAACTAACTTCTTTAAAGCTCCCTCAAGGTCTCTAACTGAACTTTTTATATTTTGCGCTATAAACTCTATCACTTCATCACCAATATCTTGATTTAGGGCTTGGACTTTATTGTTAAGAATCGCAATCCTATCATTATAGTCGGGGCTTTTAAAGTTAATAATCATGCCTCCAGATATTCTTGATTTTAACTTTTCATCAATATTTTCTAGATTCGTTGGGCAGCGATCGCAAACCAAAACCACCTGCTTATTGTCCTCAACCAGCGAATTGAAGCAATTCATAAATTCTTGCTGCGTGCTTGCTTTTCCAGCAATAAACTGAATATCATCAACAATCAATGCATCAATTGAGCGCATTTTTTGCTTAAAAGACATGATATCATTATCCTTAATCGACCTAACAAAGTGATACATAAATTTTTCCGCAGAAAGATATACTATCCTTTTACTCTTATCTTGCTCCTTTAATTGCCAGGCTATAGCTTGCGCCAAATGAGTCTTGCCCATACCCACTCCGCCATGTATAAAAAGTGGAATCTTGTCATCGAAAAGAGTAGTTTGAATATCAAGTCCAGTAGCAATTTTAGCCATAGAAAGGGCTAATTTATTATATTTGCAACTGACAAAGCTATCAAAAGTAAATCGCTGATTGAGTTCCGTGCCAAAGGCAAAAACATTATCATGCGGCGATAAATTTAGAACTTGGCTAGTGGAGTCTGAATTTGTCTTTTGCCCTATATCTTGAGCAATGAAGACAATTGAGGCCTTTTTAATTGTCGGCTTAATGTCTTGAATGATTTTTAATATTTGCGAATTCTTTGATTCAATAAACTCTCTTTTAACCCAATCACGGATAAATTTTGAGGGTGCTTTTAAAATAAGCTCAGAATCGCTTAGCAATAAGATATCGAGCTTATCAAACCATTTACTTAAAATATCTACCCCAAGATTTTGACCTATAGAATCCTTAAAATTCTGTAAAAAATTATTATTAATATTTTTACTATCTTGTGTTTGTTGCTTTTCTACTAACATCTACTAACTCTGTTTCCATCCTAAATTTGCAGCTTTCCAGCCATTTACAAGGCCTCTTTGCCTGTTATTATTTAAATCCCCTTCAAAGCCATTTGCTATATTGTAGCAATTTTGATATCCAATATTTTTACAAAATTGAGCTGCGCTATTTGATCTAGCCCCAGTTCTGCATAAAAAGAATATTTTTGCTTCCTTATCCGCTATTGAATCGGATATATTATTGGCAAATTCTGGGTTTTCATCCATATTTGGATAAATCAACCATGGCAACAATATTGATTTATTTTTAAATACACTATCATCAACAACGCCCACAAATGAAAATTCTTCCTGAGTACGAACATCCACCAAAAAAGAATTTTGTTCGGTGGTAATGATATTAAATGCTAATTTTGATTCTACTTGTTCAATCACTTGTTAAATAAAAATTTAAGTACTGTTTGCTTTATAAAACATAGCCTTAATTTAAAAAAATTGTCTACAAATATAGCGTTTTTTTAAGTAAAAGACATGAATTAATCACAATCCCAAAAGTAAAAAGGGAATCAATTTTTGGCACTAAAATTTAAAGCAGTAAAGTAAATTATTTCACTTTTTGTAAAATAAACCTCTTGACAGTTTTGACTCCTTAAAGAGCCAATGCTGGGGATTAAAACAATTTCTTGTTGTTGATATAGCTGGCTTGGTAGCAATATTTGATGACTAGCCCAATAGGTAAGCACTTCGCAAATTAGTCAAGTATTTTTATGAAAATAGTTTGAATTATATTATACAAGAAATGCTAACTTTTTGCAGTTTTTGTTGATAAAAATATCAAATAAAGTCCGGTTAAAATGATTGGTAATGACAAAATTTGACCCATAGTTATTTGACTAAAAATAAAACCAAGATGATCATCGGGTTCGCGGAAAAATTCGACAATAAAACGCGCCAAACCATAGCCAATTAAGAAAATTCCCGTTAAAAAACCCTGTTTTTGATATATTTTTTTATTAAAACGACAAATTATCAAAACTAAAAAAAGAACAATACCTTCCAAAAAAGCTTCATAAATTTGACTCGGGTGCCTTGGATAAAGTCCAGCATTGGGAAATATTATTCCAAATTTTGAATCGGTGAAGCGACCATAAAGCTCCATATTAATAAAATTAGCAATACGACCAAAAAATAAACCTATAGGTGCAATTACTGATAGATTATCAGTTAATTTGAAGAAATTTACCTTATTTTTTTTGCAAAATAGATACATCCCCACCCCAGAGCCAATCAAGCCTCCATGAAAAGACATGCCTCCATGCCAAAAAGCAAAAATTTCTAGAGGATTTGAAACAAAATAACCAAAATTATAAAATATAATATATCCCAATCTTCCGCCCAAGATGATAGATAAAACTGCCCAAGCTAGCCAATTATCTAAGGCCTCTTTTGACATTATTTTTTCTTTCTTATTAACAAATCCCAACCAAAAAAGTGTAGCTAAAATTCCAAAAATATAAGCCAAAGAATACCAGCGAATTTGTAGGGGGCCAAGGGAGATTAAAACTGGATCAATATATGGTAGAACGAAGTTTGAATATTGATTCATCTTGCTTTATAAGTTGGGACTCCTTGATCAGGTAGCCAAAGATTTTTTGGCAATTCGCCATGTTGAAAAAAAATATCAATTGGAATTCCGCCACGAGGATACCAATAGCCGCCAATTCTAAGAAATTTTGGCTTTATTAGCGATATAATATCTTTGGCAATTTGCACGGTGCAATCTTCATGAAATGCGCCATGATTACGATATGAAAAAAGATATAATTTTAGCGATTTACTTTCCACCATGTTTTTGCTGGGTGCATAATCTATCACAATATTAGCAAAATCTGGCTGACTGGTTACTGGACAAATTGAGGTAAATTCTGGGCAAGTAAGGCGAATTAGATAATCAACATCTGGGTGTGGATTATCTACTTTTTCAAGCATTGTTTTATCAACCTTATCAAGCTGATAATTCGTTTTTTGACCTAAATTAAGTGAATTTTGTGACATTATATTTTCTTATATACTACAATATTTTTAATTTACTTTGATGCCATATTTTTGACTTAAGTAGTCATTAATTGTGCTACTTCACTATCTTTTAAATTGCGATCAAAAATCATTACCTCAGATATTAATCCATCGTGATAATGAGCATTATATGAGGCGCTGCCAATGACAAACCTTTCTCCCGCTATATTGAGCGCTGAATTATCCGCATTAGTTGTGCCGATAGTTTCAGAATTACTATTAAGATAAAGCGTTATGTTATTTGCCAGCTGATGATTTGCTATGACAATGGCTATATATTCTGTATTATTTGCATAGCTAATTGAAACATAATCATTAGCGAAACCCGCAAAGCCAAATTGATTGGTACCATTAAAATACATCATCCCCGATCTATTAGCTGCGTGTGAATTTGTTCCTTGCCCAATTGCTATATCGCCCCCTGATGGGTCGAAGATATTCACTACCGCTACCATTGTGTAACTATCATCACCTGCGTTGATTGGCATATCTACGAGATTTTCTAAAACATCATTAATACCGTCAAATTGTAAACTTGGAAGACCGCCAATGCCATTTTTAACATAAATTGGCTGATTGCTTGATGTAGCTTGAGTTACATTTATTTTATCATTTGGGCGAGATAATTTGATATCATTCCATGATGATATAAAGCTTCCTTGATTAGGCTGGTTGCCGTCATTAGTTGTTAGAGATTCTTCTTTAGTGGTTTCTAGCCAAATTCTTAAATCGGGTATGGTATTTATAGAAGAAGAATTTGTTACAGAGCGTGCTGCGGTTAGTTTAATTTGAGAATATAAATCTCCACCTTTAGTAACCCCAGCTACCAATATACCTATTATCAATATTACTATTGAGAGCTCTATTAAAGAAAAGGCCTTGTTGAGTGTTTTTTGATTCATGATTTGCAATCTATCTCTAATTTAATTTTTTAAAGCCGATTGCTAATCTCCCAACTCGAAATCCAAACTTTGTCATGTCAGAGACATTTATCAAAGATTTGTCATCAACCAAATATAGCCAATCTTTAACTTTTATGTCATATTTTTTACCATCTACTGGAATCGTTATGACATAATCCATTTTAACAGCATTGCCATATTGCTGGCCTTGTGAGATATTGACGATATCGTGAGCAGTTCCTGTAAAATTATGGTCATCTATCATTTTTAATGTCCAAGTGCGATGATCGTTTTTACCATCAGAAAATTCAAAATGCTCCACTAAAGTTCCAACATTTCCTTTCCACGACCCCTTAATATCCACGGTAAAAGTTTTAATAACCTTGCCGCTGCGATCTTGCAAAATACCAAAAGCTTCTAGATCGCCGTTAAAATATTGACGAATATCGATTTTTGGCTCGTTTTTAGCATAAATTTTAGGATCATGGGAACAATTTGTAAGAAACATAGCTATGGTAATTAAGGTTAAAAAAGAAAAAATATTTTTCATAAGATGTGATCAAAAAAATTATTATTAATTTATGTCATTTAAACTTTATAATTGATTATTTATCAATTTTAAATGGCATTATACAATTCGCCACGCCGATTTGTCGGCAAAGAGCTTTCTTAGTAACTTGTTATTTATTGTGTGTCCAGGCTTAAATGCATTAAAGTGGCCAACTATAAAATGACCAGACAGATATATATCGCCGATAAAGTCTAGAACTTTATGTTTTACTAACTCATCTTTATATCGCAACCCTTCCTTATTAATGGTCTTGCCATATTCATCAAGTACTATTGCATTTTTTAGCGATCCGCCTTGAGCCAATCCTAATTTATGCATATAATCAATTTCACTTTTAAAGCAAAATGTTCTTGCTCGACAAATATCAGTTTTAAAAGAGCTAGATATTGCCTTATATGAAAATTTTTGTTGACCAACTCCTGGAAAATCAACCTCTAGATCTAAAGAGAATTCTTTGGCGGGCAAGACCTCAATGAATTTTCCATCTTCTTCATAGCGCACTTTTTTTAGAATCTCAATTTCTCTGCGATCGTCTTTTTGAATTTTTATACCAGCGCATTCTATCAAAAAAACAAATGGCTCGGAACTGCCATCCATAATCGGCACCTCGCCTCCATCAATCTCAATAATTAGATTATCAATGCCACAGCCCCAAATTGCAGCCATAAGATGCTCTACAGTTGAAACTTCAACGCCAGACTCATTTTTTATAACTGTTCCCAAATTTGTAGCACTAACATTGGCGTAATTGGCAGTTATTTCGTTATTTTTGTCTTTAATATCAACTCGACGAAAAACTATGCCACTATTATCTTTGGCAGGATTTAGCACGATATTCACTTCTTGATTAGAATGTAGACTAACTCCATTACAGCTGATTTTGCTACTTATTGTTTTTTGTGATAAATTATGCGTCATTGAGAATATTAATTATCAAAATTAAAGGCTATTTGAAATCTAAACAGAGCCCAGTAAATGATATAAATTACTTATACCATGGATATTTTTTATCTATCTTACCTTCAGCAACAATTACACGACATATTATATCGTAAATTGTGCTTTTATTTTTTGTGAAATATTGCGCCTGAAGCCAGGCTACAAATATTATAGTTAATATGATATTGGTAAAGCTATGAGTTACAGCATTAATTAGAGATATGTTATAAGCAGCGACATACGCCATGATATACATAGCATAAATAAATGGCATTATCGAGAGGAAATAATATAGCAAGGCTCTTTTAAAGCCTATCGTCATACCATTTAGCTTGATGGCTTTTATATTTATAACCCTCTTGCCAATCGTTGCTTGCCAAGTTGAGGAGTGCAGATAAGCATAGTAAAATGCGCCAACAGCAACAATAATAAGGTAGAATATTATCAATGATGAGAAAAGCTCGTGATTTCTAAAGAATCCTACATGATCAGCATTTTGCTGCAAGAAAGGGGTGCTGAATTTGGCAGTAAAATCTTCTTCAAATTGAATAATTATATTTTTAAGCCACAATTCTCCAAGTAGTGCCATGAAAAAAAACCGCAATAGAAAAACGATAAATATATCAATAGATGTCGATACTAGTCTTTGGGTTGAAGTGGCATAATTTATAATTGATTTGTCTTCAGTGTTCATAGCCTAAATTGCTAAAATTTATAATTTGTTTTTTTGAATTATCCAAAAATAACTCAACTCTATTTTTACTTTTATTCTTATTGAATTGTCCAATGCATGAAATTTTAATTTTTAAACTATCTTGCAAAGACATTATTTTATCAAAATCATCTTTATTGGCGCTAAATGCCAATTCATAATCATCGCCCTTATTTATTAAATCTTTACTAAATGAATAATCTAGTTTTTTTGTAAAAAAAGTAGGAATCTTATTGAGGTAAATTTCGCAAGATAAATTAGAGGATTGGCAAATATGATTTATATCGGCTATAAGACCGTCGGAAATATCAATGGCACATTTTGACAAATTTGTCTTTATCAGCTCTTGACCTAAGGCAATTTGAGGAGTTGGAAAATAATGCCTATTTAGCAAATATTCTTTTTCATTTTCATTAAAATGAAATTTATTAATATAATCTGAATTTTGCACTAAATTTAGCCCCAAAAAAGCATCACCAATAGAGCCAGAAACAAAAATTAAATCATTTTCTAGAGCGTTTTGACGAGATAGATTTTGTCCTTTCTTCATAATACCAAAAATGGTAATAGAAAAAAACAACGGATCTGATTGTCTTTTTAAAGAAATTGTATCACCGCCAATTAACGATAGATCATAAATATTTTGGGTATCTTTCAAACCCCTAACAAAATCTTTAATAAAATTATCATCATTAATTTTGCTAAAACCCAACATATAAAAAGCTGGCTTTGCTCCAGATGAGGCAATATCCGACAAATTGCTGCGCAGCAATTTACTAGCAATTTTATAGCCACCATCATTTCGATAAAAATGTACATTCTCGCAAATAATATCTTTACTCACAATTAATTGCTCACCATCTTTCAGTGAAATTTTTGCTACATCGTCACACAAATCTTGCGAAATAAAAGATTTCTTAACTAGCGGCTTGAATAATTGGTTAATTAGTTCAAATTCATTCATGATTTTTATGAAATTTCAAAATAAAAAATATAATGATTAGCGATAAATTTTTAAGCAATATTAAAACTGAACTTGAAGACCTTAAAAAAGAAGGTTTGTATAAAGGTGAATATGAAATCACCAGCCAACAATCGGCTGACATAGAAATATTTCATCAAGATGAGCGCAAAAAAGTTATTAATTTTTGCGCCAATAACTATTTGGGCCTAGCAAATGATAGAGATTTAATTGAAGTGGGCAAGAGATCTCTTGATGATTATGGCCTTGGCACTGCGTCAGTTCGCTTTATTTGTGGCACACAAGATATTCACAAAAGATTTGAAGGTAGATTAGCAAGCTTCTTGGGCTATGAAGATGTTATAAGTTTCTCATCTTGTTTTGCTGCCAATAATGGTGTTTTTGCGGCACTTTTTGACAAGGATGATGCTATTATTTCTGCTGATTTAAACCATGCTAGCTTGATTGATGGCATTAGGCTGTGTAAGGCGCATCGCTATTTTTATAAATTTGATGATATGGCAGATCTTGAGAAAAAACTACAAGAAGCCCAGAATCACAAAAATAAGGTAATTGTTACTGATGGCGTTTTTTCAATGGATGGCGATATTGCCAAGTTAGATCAAATTTGTGATTTAGCTGATAAATATGAAGCCTTGCTATTAGTTGATGATTGCCATGCTACTGGATTTGTTGGCGCTAATGGTCGTGGCACGGCAGAATATTTTGCTGTTGAAGGTCGCGTTGATATTCTAACTTCAACATTAGGTAAAGCTTTAGGTGGAACTGCTGGTGGATTTATTGCTTCAAGAAAAGAAATTATTGATAAATTACGCAATAAAGCCCGACCTTATCTCTTTTCCAATAATATTTCTCCAGTAACGGCGGCAACTGGTATTGAAATAATTGATCGCATTGAAAATTCTCGCGATCTAATTGAAAAACTCGGCGATAATACCGCATATTTTAGAAGGGCAATGTTAGAAGCGGGCTTTGATTTACGAGATCCAAAAGCGGTTCATCCAGTGGTTCCAGTTATGCTTGGCGATGCTAAATTGGCGGCACATTTTGCTAAATTAATGATTGAAGAAGAAGGAATATATGTAATTGCCTTTTCATATCCGGTGGTTCCTCAAGGCGAAGCTAGAATTAGAGTACAAATTTCAGCAGCTCATAATCAAGAGCATTTAGATAAAGCGATTTCAGCTTTTAAAAAGGTGGGAGAACAATTAGGAGTTTTAAAAATATAAATCAAAATGCCATATCTAATTCTAACGAATCTATTTTATTATTAATTAATATTCTTCAATTTATCATGAATAACAATTCAAGAAAGGCTTTTTCAATCATTGAACTATCCGTAGTAATTCTTACGGTAGGATTATTGATAGCGGGAATAACTAAGGGAAAATCTCTAGTAAATAAATTTAACAATATCGCTGATGAGTGGCAGGTTTACGGCTATTCCTATCAAGCTAATAGTATTGAAGCTTTGTATGATGATATGGAATTATGGCTTGATGCTTCTAATATAGATGGTGATAGTAACTCGACCTTAAGTAACAACAATACAATCGCTACTTGGAATGATTTAAGTGGCAATAATCGCCATGCTACCGCACCTTCTGGGCGTCAACCAATCTTTATATCGTCCGACAATAATGGAAATAATGCAGTTCTTTTTACTAGAGATCGCATGACTGCTCAGAGTGGAGTTGGCATCTCGGAAAATAAACCACGAACTATGATCATGGTTTTTCGCAGCATAGCAACAGTCGGTTCAAGTGAGCTATTTGGTACTGGTACCGGACAAATGATAGATGTTGGCACCCATTTATCTTCCAATAATCTAAGAGTTAGAAATAGCGATAATATTCGGTCAAATTCTGGAACAATATTGTTAAATACTGATTATATTCTATTGGTCTCTCATGAGGAATCAAAACTTTTAGCTTCTGCAAATAATTTTGAAATAATCAATGAGGATCCTTCTGATTATTTTAACTATACCCTCGATATTCCCGTTGGTATTGGTTGGTCTGGTTATGACGGCAGAGAGTTTGTTAATGGATATATAAGAGAGGTTTTGGTTTTTGATAAGGTTTTATTGTCAAGCGAAATAGATTTAGTCCATAGATATTTATCTCAGAAATGGGATATTGCGTTAGTAAATTAAACAAGAAATGATAGATTTTGAGTTAGCAAATTATGCGGTAAATGAAAATAAATCGCGTGGTCGACATCACCAAGAAAGTTATGATGATTCAAGGCATCGCTCAGTTTTTGGTCGCGATCGCGATCGCATTATAAATTCTTCGGCTTTTCGTCGCTTACAATATAAAACGCAAGTTTTTGTTAATCATCAAGGCGATCATTATCGAACTAGATTAACTCACTCCTTAGAAGTTGCGCAAATTGCACGCTGGATTGCCGGCGCCCTAAAAGCTAACAAAGATTTAGCAGAAATTGTTTCTTTGGCTCATGATTTAGGTCACCCACCATTTGGTCATGCGGGGGAAGAAATACTTAATCTAAAAATGAAAAATTATGGTGGTTTTGCCCATAATGCCCACACTCTAAAAATAATTACCAAAATCGAAACTCGTTTTATTGAGTTTGAAGGACTAAACCTTTCTTGGGAAATGCTTGAAGGAGTCGTCAAGCATAATGGCCCGATAGATAAAAATATCAAAACCGACCAATATATCCACGATTATAGTGCTCAATATGATTTGGATATAAAAAGATATTCTTCGTTAGAAGCGCAAATTTCTGCTATTTCTGATGATATAGCTTATAATAATCATGATATTGAGGATGGTTTACGAGCTGGCTTATTTGAGATTAAGGATTTACTTGATTTGCCAATAATTGGCAAGATCTATCAAAATATCATGACGAAATATCCATTAATTCGTCAAGAAATGATAGTTGGCGAAGCTAAGAAGCAAATTACCTTAGCTATGGCGGTTGATGTGATAGCTAATACTCAGCAAAATATATCCAACTTAAATATTGCAAATGAAGATGATGTTAGAAATTGTCAAAAACAGCTAGTCGAGTTTAGTGATGATATGGAAGTTGCTCACAAAACTATAAAAAAATTTCTTATGAGCAATATGTATAGACACTCGACTATCAACAGAATGACGGCGCAAGCCAATAAAATCATTGATCATCTTTTTGATTTTTATATGAAATACCCAAATTGCTTGCCAAAAGAGAAATTAGCTATAGATATTACCTCTTTGGATGAAAGGAAATTGGCAATTTTTATATCAGATTATATCGCTGGCATGACGGATCGATTTGCCATTAAAGAATATAATGATATTTAGGATATTACACCAAGCAGAATAATAACTTTAATATATTGCTAAACTATGACAAAAAACATCATACCTTAT
>DDCV01000101.1 GCA_002335845.1 Rickettsiales bacterium UBA1997
ATTTTATTTAACTCTTCTTCATGATCCCTCCAGTTAAAGGAGTTCAACCACTCATTTGATAAGTTTTTTAAAAAACTCATTCCTGTTCCATGTGACCAATATTCATCATTTATCTCATCGGGCCACCTTGTAAGTGCTATTTTTTGGTGTAATTTATTTATTTCTTCGTCAGAAATATGGATATTAAATTTTTCTATCATTTTTCAAATAGTGATTCTTGTTGAACATACTATATGCGAAACTAATAATTAAAGTAAAATACTCTATATAACCTCTATCTAATATTATGTTTGAAAAAATTGAATTATATTTAAATGCAAATGCAGAATATGCTTGGATGGTTATTCTTTTCTTTGCTTTTATTGAGTCCTTTGTTTTATCAGGAATTGTTACATCCAGTGCAATTTTATTTTCAATTTGCATATTTATATATAATACAGAACTCTTATCTATCTACTATATTGTTCCATTGGCAGTATTGGGTGCCCATTTAGGAGACATGACTAGTTTCTTATTTGGCAAAACAATAGGTCCACAAATCTTAACTACAAAAGTTATGGTGAAAAGACAGAAAACGATAATAAGAGCGCAAAAATTTTTAGATAAAACTGGTTCTTTCACTGTTTTGCTTGGAAGATTTATACCCGCAGTAAGACCAATAGTTCCCTTTTTACTTGGTATTTCTGACTTAAAGGTTGTAAGATTTTATATTGCAGATCTCATTGCTTGTCTTTTGTGGGGATTAGCTTTGGGGTTTTTAGTAACGGGAGTTGGCTCCTTTTTTGGATAATTCAAATGTTGAGTATATTTATATTAACAATTAGTACCATAGCTTTAATCTATTTGCTTGTTCAGTTGGTAAAGGCCAAACAGCAGGGTAAGTTTCTACAAACTCTTAGAGACCTGCTTGTTATTACATTGGCTATACTAATGACGTTTGCAATTTTCTATATTGGTTATAGGGTCTTTAGAGTTTTTTAATTTTATGACTGAAACTCTATTTGATAAGATCATCAAAAAAGATATTCCTGCTGATATCATTTATGAAGATGAAAAATCTATTGTAATTAAAGATATCAACCCGCAAGCTCCAATTCATTTACTAATCATTCCAAAAAAAAATATAACAATGCTCTCAAGTGCAGATGAAGAAGATAAAGAAATATTAGGCCATCTTATGTTAGTTGCAGGAAAGGTTTCAAAAATACTAAAGTTAGATAATACATTTAATATTGTTATTAATAATGGAGCAAATGCAGGTCAAACTGTATTCCACCTTCACCTACATTTACTCTCTGGTAAATCCTTAAACTGGTTGCCGGCTTAATAAAAAATATAAGCNNGCTAGGCCAAGTAGAAATACTATAAAACCAATTCCTACTACAAAGAATGAACCAAATTTAATTGTTGTTATATCATCCATTTTAAATTCCCCCTCCAAAAAATATAACAAAAATATAATGATTAGCAAGGTAAAAATTAATATAGAATATCAATAAGAAACCTATATTTATAAATTTTGAACAATTCAACAACCACAGTTTTCAATAAAAAAGTAAAGTCATGGATAGCATATGATGTTGGAAACTCTGCTTTTGCAACTACCGTGGTTGCTGGTTTTTTTCCTGTTTTTTATAATCAATATTGGGCTAGTGGTATTGATGTGGATGATGCAACTGTATATAAAACCTTAGCCTTAGCAATTTGTAATTCAATTGTCTTACTTACCGCACCATTTATTGGCGCTATCACTGATATAAATAACGCAACTAAAAAAACTCTTATTTTATTTACAACCATTGGAGCTTTATTTGTAGGTTTACTATCTATACTTTCATTAGGTTCGTGGTTATATGCCTTGATTTTCTTTTGTATTGCAAATTATTGTTTTGCCGTAGGTCAAATACCATACGATAAGATTTTAACTAAAATAGCACCACAAAATAAGCTTTCACAAATATCGAATCAAGGATATGCCTGGGGTTATCTTGGCGGTGGGACTCTATTTCTTGTTAATGCATTAATGTTTCTTTACTGGGATAAAATAGGCCTTCAGTCTTCTGCAGATGCAGTTAAACTGTCATTTATTATGGTTTCCATCTGGTGGTTTGCCTTTATGCTTCCTATTAAAAAAAACTATAAAGAAAATATTCTCCATCACAAAAAAACATTTTTAATAAATGAATCTTTCAAAAATATTCTCACTACTTTGAGATCTATTTCTCAATACAGAAATGTTTCTTTATTTTTATTAGCTTTCTTTCTTTTTATTGATGGCGCTCATACTGTTATTTATCTTGCAGCAGATTTTGCTCTTAATGTTGGCTTAAAGGCTAATGATGTTATTCCTGCACTAATTTTAGTTCAATTTGTAGCATTTCCAGCAACACTTCTCTGGGGTTATATAGCTGATAAATATGGTGACAAGCCAGTTTTATTTATTACTATTCTTTTTTACATATTTATTATATTTTTCTCAACCACTCTCTCATCCGCTTCTGAATTTTATATTTTAGCAATTTTAGTTGGTGGCGTTCAGGGAGGTATTCAAGGAAGCTCTCGAAGCTTATATGGAAAAATTATCCCACCTGAGAAAGCAGGAGAATTTTTTGGAATCTATAATGTCTTAGGAAGAGCAGGTGCTATATTTGGACCATTAATGGTTGGTGGCTTATTAGCTCTTTATGGTGATGTAAGAATTTCACTACTTCCTATAGCAGTCCTATTTATCCTTGGCGGGCTAGTCTTATTAAAAGTAAAAGAATCGAATGAAATTTAGTCTTAATCTAAACAAGATAGCTCTTTTAAGAAATGCAAGAGGTGAGAATAATCCTTGTCTTGAAGAATTTGCAAACTCAGCTATTAATCTTGGCGTAGATGGTCTTACACTCCATCCAAGACCAGACCACAGACATGCAACAAGTAATGATGTGATTTCGCTAGCAAATTTAGCTAAATCAAGAAATGTTGACTTTAATTTGGAAGGCAATCCATTTTCAGAGGAACTTAATGAGTTCATGGGTTTTAATAATCTTGTAAAAGTATGTCAGCCAGAACAAATAACACTCGTACCTGACTTGCCTAATCAAATTACATCAGACCATGGTTGGGAGTCTGGCGATCATGACCAAAAATTAAGAGAATCAGTAAGGTTGCTCAAGAGCCTTTCTAGCAACTCACAAATCTCTTTATTTGTAGACCAGCTTAAGGGTGATAAAGCTAACATTGATATTATTGACTATGCACAAAATATAGGTGTTGATGGGATAGAAATTCATACTGGTCAATTTTCTAAAAGTATAGAATTTGGAGATCTTTCTATTATTTCCTCACTCTCAGAATTAGTTCTAAAAGCAAACTCTACGCACCTATTTGTTAATGCTGGCCATGATTTAAATCTAATAAATTTACCAGAGCTTATTAAAATTGGTGGTATTAATGAAGTTTCTATTGGGCATGCAGTTATAGTTGATGCCTTGAAAAATGGCTTCGAAGACACTATAAAGAGTTATATAAATACAATTAAGGAATAGGTATGAGTATTGAAGAAAAATTAAGAGAACAAATCAAAGACAATGACCTTTTAATCTATATGAAAGGGACGCCTTACGAACCAAAGTGTGGCTTTTCTGCTAAAACAGTTCAAGCGCTAATAGAATGCGAGGCACAGTTTTCCTATGTAGATATTTTAGAAAATAATGATGCTAGAGCCACATTGCCTTCGGTGTCTGATTGGCCAACTTTTCCG
>DDCV01000138.1 GCA_002335845.1 Rickettsiales bacterium UBA1997
TGAAATCTCAACAGAACCTAGTAAAAATACTAAACTTATATCTTTTTATACCCTGTAATTTGAATATCGTAACCATCTATACCAATGACTGATTTTGTTGAATTAGTTAGAAGTACCATCTTTTTAATACCAAGATCATTAAGTATCTGAGCTCCAATACCATAATTTCTTAATGTTTTTTGATTTTTATTTTGATAATTTTTATTATCATTAAAAAATAAATCCTCAATTGATTCATGGGGCTGCCTAATTATAACTATAGCGCCATAATTTTCTTTTGATACTAACTCAAGAGATTTTTGTAGATTATTAGTTTTTGGATTTTTTGTGTCGTTTAAGCAGTCGCTTAAAATATTTAAATGATGCATCCTAACCAAGATATCATCTGGGCAATTACTTATATCTCCTTTGCTTAAGGCAATATGCTCTATATTATCATGCAAACTTTGATAAATTGTAATATCAAATTCTCCATGGCTAGTAGAGAATTTATCTTTTTTAATAACCTTAATAAGCTTTTCATGTTGACGACGATATTCAATCAAGTCGGCAATAGTAGCAATTTTTAATCTATGATTCTGGGCAAATTTTATTAAGTCTGGCATTCTAGCCATCGAACCATCATCATTCATAATTTCGCATATTACACCAGAGGGGTTTAGATTTGCTAACCTAGCAATATCAACCGCTGCTTCGGTATGTCCAGCGCGAACCAACACACCGCCATTAGCTGACTTTAATGGGAATATATGTCCAGGACTAACTAAATCATCCTTACCTTTATTGGGGTCAATAGCATCAGTTATTGTCTTAGCGCGATCAAAAGCTGAAATGCCCGTGGAAATTCCTTCTCTTGCCTCAATAGAAACTGTAAATGCAGTTTTGTTGCGAGACTCGTTATTTAATGACATTAATGGCAAATCAAGACTTTTGACTCTATTTTCATCTAGCGCCAAGCAAATAAGACCGCGGCCATATTTTGCCATAAAATTAACTTTTTGATCATCACATTTTATTGCGGGAATAACTAGGTCGCCTTCATTCTCGCGATTTTCGTCATCAACAAGAATAAATATATTACCTTGCTTAGCTTCTTCAATTATTTCTGGTATCGAGGATAATTTAAACTGTGAATCAGACATTTATTTGCTAATTAACTTCTCGAGGTATCGTGCTATCATATCAATTTCTATATTTACAAAATCTCCCTTTTTCAACTTGTTAAAATTGGTATTTTTAAAAGTATGTGGAATTATATTTATGTCAAAGAAATTATCATAGACATTGTTGACGGTCAGAGATGTTCCGTTGATTGTAATGGATCCTTTTTTTGATATATGTTTTTTTATTTTATTTGGTATCTCAATTTCAAAGACCCAAGATTCTTTAACTTGCTTGATATTTAATATCTTAGAAACACAGTCAACGTGGCCTTGAACCATGTGGCCACCAAGCTCATCGCCAGCCCTTAGAGAAAATTCTAGATTTAACTCATCACCTTCTTGCCAATTATTTATAGTTGTCCTGTCTTGAGTTTCCTTCGATGCTTGAAAAAATAGATGAATCTCGGCAGATGTTGATTCTCTTTTTATTAGAGTCAGGCAAATTCCATTGCATGATATGGAGCAACCAATATCAAAAGATCTATTGCTTAGCGAGTTATTTGCTAAAGAAACTTGTAGAGCCAAATCCTTATCCACAAACTGATTAATGGATATTATTTGACCAACATGTGTTATAATTCCTGTGAACATTAGCTATTTATAACCATTAACCACCGCTAACTTTTTTACATCTTTTTTTATCTTATTTATGGCGCTTTCTTCTATTTGACGTATTCTTTCACGCGATATTTTATAAATTTGACTCAAATCTTCAAGCGTCATTGCGCTCTCAGACATTCTCCTTTTTTTTATTATATCCTTTTCACGATCATTTAAATTATCAAAGGCAATCTGGAACAATCTTTCTTTTCTTGATTTTTCTTGATTATTAATAACTGTTTCTTCCTGTGAAATTTCTTCTGAAGCTAGAGTATCAACCATTTCTTTTGAACTATCATCATTGATAGCAATTATATTGTTAAGAGATGTATCGCACTGACTAAGTCTTGAATCCATTTCTAAAACTTCTTTATTAGATAGATTTAGAATTGATGATATTTCAGATATTTGTTTTGGCTCAAGCTTTGACTCTCCAACTTCTAGAATTTTTTTCTTAATTTTATGAAGATTGAAAAATAATTTTTTTTGTGCTACAGTCGTCCCTATCTTTACCAAAGACCAAGAGCGCAAAATATACTCTTGAATAAAAGCTCTTATCCACCACATGGCATATGTTGAAAGGCGAAATCCTTTTCTTGGATCGAATTTTTTAACAGCCTGAATTAAACCCAAATTACCTTCGCAAACTAAGTCAAACACAGGAATTCCATAATTCTTAAATTTACCAGCCATTTTTACAACCAATCTCAGATGACTTTGAATAAGCTTCTTGGCCGCTTCCTTGTCGTTATTGTTAAAAAGCTTCATTCCATACTCATACTCCTCTTGCAGAGTAAGAATTGGAAATTTTTGTATTTCTTTTATATAGCGAGAGAAGCTACTTTTAATTTCTGAAGAAGTAAGCGATAAAGAAGAAGATGATAAAGGGGCAATAGTATTACTAGACATATGAACCTCCATTTTATTTAAATAATGGATATAAGCTTAAGTTTTATAACAAAAAATTCAAGATTAAAGATTGTTAATTCTTATATCATACTTGGTTGATAAATATTTCATTATGTCCCTTCTTAGATATTTTGGTAGAGGGCTATTAAAAATAATAATCTCAGAAATTAAGCCATTAAAACCGCTTAATCCATCTTTATCAGTTCCAAGGGTTAGTCCTGTCATAATGTTTGAGCCTGAATCAATGTCGCCTCCACCAATTATATCATCAGCGTTATTACTAAATGCCCTAGAGTTTGCTCCATTGATGTAAATAGCCAAAACTACATCTTCATTAAATTGAAAGCTAGCTGATCCAGCTCCAGAATTGGCAGCTATTCCAGCATTTATTGTAACAGAATCATTGCTAATACCAGCAGCAAAACTACTTCCAGAAGCTGCGGAGTCTAATATATATTGTGTTGATGTAGAAGAGTTAAGCCTTCTTGCTACGATAAAAATTGTTGCTTGAGACAAATCACCCTCCTGAAAATTACTAAGAGTTAAATTGGCCGAACCATCAAATTTAATTGAAGGTAAATCATTTATACCCTTCTCTTCAAATGTAATGTTAGGACTTGCTGTTTTTGATAAGGCATGATTATTAGGGTCGCTGATCAAAGATAGGGGGCTTATATCATTCCAAATAGTTAACTCATCTTTATTTTGCGTCTCATCGGCTTTAAAAGATTCTATCAGAGATGTTTCGTACCAGGCAACCAAGTTGCTATTTTCTGCTATTTTGGAATTATTAGTTATATAGCGTGCATTCGATAATCTTGAAGATTTTAAGGTAGATATCGTTTTGCCAACTATAGATAATAAAATGGCGATAATAGATATTACCGCGGCAAGCTCAACAAGTGAAAAAGCTAATTTTTTGCTATTATTCATCAGTGCTTATTATTTTTAATTTTTAAGATTTAAAACCCTTATATTATATTTTTTTGATAGGTAGCTCATCACATCGATTCTTTCAACTTTTTTCAAAGGTCTGTTAAATATTATTATCTCAGAAATATAGCCATGAAATTCAGGGTTGGATGCAGTCATATATCCTCCAACTGTTAATCCAGTTAAAGGATTAGATCCAGGGTTAATTGTAGCGCCACCAGCAATATTAGTAGCATCATTTAGATAAAATTTTGATAAATTGCCATTAAAATACCCAGCTAGTATGTGGGGAGTATCTGATGCTACTATCGTGTTGGCATTGATGCCATTTGCACTAGCTCTCATTCTAAGGTAAGTAGGACTGATTGCAATATGAGAAGTGTTAGTTGAATAAGAATCAATAACTACTTCAGCAGCAGAAAGATTTGCTGGCTGCAAGACTAATAATATAGTGCTACTACTCAAGGACCCTTGCCAAAATGATTCTAACTTGAGAACAGCATTATCAACTCCTGCAAACTCTATGGATGGGATATTATTTATACCATTTTTTCTGTAAATTACAGTGCTGCTGGCAACCTTAGATAAAGTATTCTTTTTCTCGTTTATTGAATCTGGACTTATATCATGCCATGTAGTAATCTGACCATTATCAAACCCCTCTTCTTTTTTAATTGATGCTGGTGTTGATGTTTCATACCAGGCTATTAACCCATCTATCTCGCGGACTATAGACTGTTTTGTTAGTGATTTAGCACTAATTAATGCGCTTGTAGAGACTAAACCCTGTCCAGCAATTACAGATATTATCAATATCGATATTACTGTTATAACTACAGTCAATTCAATAAGGCTAAATGCCTTCCTATCTAACATTAAATTTATTAATTATTATCAATCTCCATCCATCTCCATCCATGTAACAACAGGATTTTTAGCGGCCTTAACTTCATCTAGTCTTTTTCTTGGAGTTGACTCAGGATAATTGTGAAACCTATCGCCTTTATTAGAATCTACCTCATTAGCAATATAAATCATGGTGTTAATAAAATTGTCAATCTCGCTCTTACTTTCTGTTTCAGTTGGCTCAATTAGCATTGCATTTTGCACTACCAATGGGAAAAAGACTGTCATCGGATGCATACCATATTCAATTAAAGCCTTTGCAATATCTAGAGTAGTAACACCTTTTTCCTTTTGAATTTTATCATTTATCAAGCATTCATGCATACAATTGCCAGGGAAGGGTACATGATAATAATCTTTAAGTTTGTGCAAAATATAATTTGCACTCAAGACTGAATCTTCAGCCACTTTTTGTAGACCATCCGAGCCATGTGACAGAATATAAGATAAAGCGCGAACATGCATGCCAAATTGACCATTAAAGCCCTTAACTTTGCCACAGCTATTTTTTGGGGTGTAAAGTTCAAAAATATCATTGTGTTTTCTAACGTGAGGAGAGGGTAAGAATTGCTCAAGGTCAGCTCTAACAGCAATTGGCCCAGATCCAGGTCCGCCACCACCATGTGGAGTAGAAAATGTTTTATGCAAATTAAAATGCATAACATCTACACCTAAATCTGCTGGCTTTATTTTTCCAACTATAGCATTATAATTAGCTCCATCGCAATAAAAATAAGCCCCAACACTATGTATCAAATCCGCAATCTTTTTTATATCTTTTTCAAAGCGACCGCAGGTATTTGGGTTGGTAATCATAGTGCCAGCAATTTGACTGCCATAATCTTCAATTAGTTTATTAAAAGCAGTAAAATCAATTAATCCATCTTTTCCAGTTGGAATAACCTTTATATCATAGCCGCACATAGCTGCAGTAGCTGGATTTGTCCCATGCGCTGAATCAGGTATTAGAACTATTTTTCTCGTCTTGCTTTCACCATTTAATTCATGAGCTTGCTTAATTACCATCATGCCAGAAAGCTCACCTTGGGCGCCTGCCGCCGGTGCCAAAGAAACCGCCGTGAGCCCAGTTAGAGTTCCAAGCCAATGCTGTAATTGATGCATTAATTCAAGAGCGCCTTGAGTTGTTTCTTGGTCTTGAAGAGGGTGAATATCGGCAAAGCCAGGCAATCTAGCTAACTTTTCGTTAAGTCTAGGGTTATGCTTCATGGTGCAAGAACCTAGCGGATAAAAGCCGGCATCAATTGAATAATTTTGATTAGAAAGCCTAACAAAGTGACGAATAACTTGCGGTTCATTGACTTGCGCTAAACCTATCTTAGATCTGCTATCTTGACCTGTTTTGATGGTAAAATCTTCAACATCAGGCAAATCAACGCCGCAAGCACCTTCACAAGATTGCTTAATTAAAAGATCAGTCTCGTGATTTAAGCCAATTTTATTAGGAGTAAAAGGCATATTATAATTATCTGTTTTTGCTATTAATTGCTTCATTGGTTTTTAATTTAGAATTTTTTGTAATGATTCACTTAGTTTATTCATATCATCTTCGCTAGTTAGTTCGCTCACAGCGAGAATCATTTGATTATTTTTGCTATATCCGCCAATGATGTTATTATTTCTTAACTCCTTATTAACTTCCGAAGCATCCTTATCAAACTCAATTGTAAATTCATTAAAAAAGCTTTTATTTATAATTTTAAGGCCAGATATTTTTGATAATTTATCATATAGATCACAAGCCTTTTTATGATTTATTAAGGCTAGTTTTTTAAAGCCATTTTCACCAAGAAGTGAAGCGTGAATGGTAAAAGCCGTAGCACACAAACCCTGATTTGAGCAAATATTAGAAGTGGCTTTATCTCTTCTTATATGCTGCTCTCTGGCGTTAAGAGTTAAAACATATCCTGGCTTGTTGTCATTGTCCACAGTGGCACCGCAAATTCTACCTGGCATCTGTCTAATAAAAGATTTTTTACAAGCAAAAAACCCAAGCAAAGGTCCACCAAAATTAAGTCCAACACCAATTGAAGAAGCTTCTCCAACAACGATATCAGCCATTTTAGGGGGTTGCAATAGTCCAAGGGCCACAATCTCATTGACTACTACAATCATTAAGCATCCAGCCTCATCGCATTTTTTTCTAATATCATCAAGATCTGTAATTTCGCCATAAAAATTAGGATATTGAACGACTACGGCAGCACATGTGTCATCGATTTTTGTTACAAAGCTGGAGTTATTTAGATCAAGAAATGTTTTGGAAACTTCTTGATAATCAGGATGCAAGTCACCAATTACGGCGATATTTTTTTTATTTTTCTTGATGCGCATCGCCATTAAGCAAGCCTCAGCTAAAGATGTAGCACCGTCATACATCGAGGCATTTGATGACTCCATGCCAGTTAGCAAAGAAATTATGCTTTGAAATTGAAATATTGTTGCCAAAGTTCCTTGTGAAATTTCTGGCTGATAAGGAGTGTAGGAGGTTAAAAATTCAGAGCGCTGAATTATATGATCTACTGCGGCAGGTATATGATGTTTATAACATCCAGCTCCTAAAAAAAATGGCTGTTTTGATGCTGGTTTATTTTTATTTGCTAAATCTTTAAGATGTTTTTCTACCTCAATTTCACCCTTATGACTATCTAAAGTAGAAATTGGATGCTTTAATAAGAAATTATCAGGGACATCGCTGTAAAAACTATCAATATTTGAAACGCCAATTTCTTTAAGCATCTCATCTCTGTCACTTTTAGTAAGGGCTAGATATCTCATTAAAATAATTAAAATTAATTTATAAAAAATGCTGCAAAACAATATTTTTTTATGTAAAAAAAGCAATGATTTTAAAAAAAATTATTCAATAAAATGAAATATCCATCTTGGCCCCCAATAAAAGGTTATCGCAATATTGAATTTGGACTAAAAAGAGTTTTTGCTTTGCTTGCAAGAATTGGCAATCCGCATCTAAAACTGCCACCAGTAATACATGTTGCGGGAACAAATGGCAAGGGTTCAACTTTAGCTTTTTTACAAGCAATTTTTGAGGAAAATAATTACTCAGTTCACAAATATATTTCACCACATTTAGTCAATTTTAATGAAAGAATAATTCTAAATGGCAAAGAAATAGGTGATAATTTTTTAAATGAATGTTTAAAAATTTGTCAAAAAGCTAGCGAAAAAGAGCCAAAAATTGAAATTACTTATTTTGAAGGTATAACCGTAGCTGCTTTTTTGGCTTTTTCTTTAAAAAAAGCCGATATTTTATTGCTCGAAACTGGCATGGGAGGTGAGCTAGATGCGACCAATGTTTTACCACAAGTTTTATGCTCAATCATCACTCCAATTTCTTTTGATCATCAAGATTTTTTAGGAAATTCAATAGAAGAGATAGCTAAAGCTAAAGCTGGAATTATTAAAAAAAACTGTCCAATAGTTACGATACAACATGATAAAATATCTTTAGAAATCATTAAAGAAGCAGCTCAAAATTTAAACTCTTCATTAAATATTATACAAAATAACCAAAATAATAACAAAATAGCCGATTTTTTAATAAAAAGTGATGAAAATAGTCGTTTATGGCAAATAATTGCCAAAGATAAGATTTATAATTTACCAAGACCTAATTTAATTGGGGATTTTCAACTTGAAAATGCCACTCTAGCAATTGCAGCTTTATTAACTCAGAGGCGCTTCCACATTAAAGAAGAATCATTTACCAGCGCTATCACTAAAGCGAAGTGGCGAGGTAGATTACAAAAAATTTGTAATGGTAAATTCTATAAAATATTGCCAAAAAATTGCGATCTGTACCTTGATGGCAGTCATAATATAGCTGGCGCTGAAATATTGAATCATTTTTTATCTAAGCAAAAGGGCAAAAAGATTTATGCTATAGTTGCCATGCTGAGAGATAAGGATTATCAAAATTTTATTAAAATAATTTCCCCTAAAATTGACTATTTAATCGCTAGCGAGATTGAAAATGAAAAAAATTCCCTATCTTGGGAAGAGATTTATAAAATAGCAAAAAATCAGGGTATTTTTAATGTAGATAAATCGGCAAATATTGAAGATGCTTTTAAAATTATTGAAAAACATAATATTGAGCCAGGCTCACTAATTATAATATGCGGCTCTTTATATTTTGCTGGCGAGTTTTTGCAAAAAAATGACTAAAAAATTTTTAAGATAAACGATTTTTAAAATCCTCATAAGAAAATTCTTTTATTATTTTATAATTATTGCCATCAAAAACTCCAAGCGAAGGCAGTTTAACGCCGTTAAAATTATTATTTTTAACAAAAGAATATTGCATCATGTCGGTAAAAACTATCTTATCGCCAATTTTTAACTTATTTTTAAAGCTATATTTGCCAATAACATCGCCAGTTAAACAGCTATTGCCACCGAGTATATAAGAGTTATGATAATTATCATCACTGTTGATAATATGAGGTCTATAAGGAACTTCTAAAACATCTGGCATGTGGCAAGTTGCCGAGGTATCAAGTATAGCAATATTATCATCTTGCACATTAATTATATCAATAATCTCACTTACCAAATAACCAGCATCATATACTACTGCAGCTCCGGACTCTATTATGATTTGTAAATTATACTTGTTCTGAATTTTAGTAATAGCCTTGATAAGGTTTTTCGTATCATAATCTGGGTGGCTATAATAATGACCGCCGCCAATATTGAGATATTTTATTTTATTAAGAATATGGGGAATTTTTTGATCAATATATTCAATCAAAGTCACTGAATCTTGATCTAGATTTTCACATAAATTATGAATGTGAATCATATTTATTTTTTCTAAAATATTATCATTTATTTCTTCAATTTTAACGCCAAAGCGAGAATTCTTAGATGAAGGATCGTAAATGCTGTTATTCTTAACTAAATTTATTTGCGGATTTATTCTAAGGCCGATATTTTTTTCTTTATCATCAATTAAGTTGCGATATTTATTCAGCTGATTAATCGAGTTAAAATAAATATTGTTAGAAATTTTAATAATATCTTTAATTTCATCGTCCTTATAAGCTGGGCTATAAACATGAATTTCCTTGCCAAATTCTTCGTGATCTAATCTTGCTTCATAAATGCCGCTAGCTGTGGTGCCATCAAGATATTTAGCAATTTCAGGGTAAAGAGCAAACATTGAAAAAGCTTTTGTCGCTAAGATTATCTTGCAGCCAGTTTGTTCTTTAATTTTTTGGGCAATCTTTAGGTTAGATCGAATTTTTGCTAGATCGGCAATATAGGCCGGGGTTTTTATTTGATCTAATGGCAGATGATTACTCATCATTTAAATCTTTAATATTCCAAGCTAAACCTTGTTTTGTTAATTCCTCCAGAAATGGATCAGGATTAAATTCTTCAACATTTTTTACACCGCTTCCTGTCCATAATTTTTTAGCAAACATAATAGCGCCTGTAACGGCTGGAATTCCAGTGGTATAAGACACCGCCTGACAATTAAGCTCTTTATGAGATTTTTCATGTTCACACACATTGTAAATAACGATTTTTTTATTTTTACCATCTTTTAGCCCTTCAATAATACAACCAATTGAAGTTTTCCCCGTGTAATTGTCAGATAAGGAAGATGGATCTGGTAATAGCGATTTTAGGAATTGTAGTGGAATTATTTTTTGACCCTGGTAATCAACCTCATCAATTCTCGTCATACCAACATTTTGTAAAACCTCTAGATGCTTAATATATTCATCGCCAAAAGTCATCCAAAAGCGTATTGATTTTAGGGTTGGAATATTTTTAACCAAAGATTCCAACTCTTCATGGTAAATTAAGTAAGCTTTTTTTTCTCCAACTTCTGGAAAGTTGATATTTTTAGAAATTTCTAGCGGCTTTGTTTTAATCCATTTTCCATTTTCAAAATAACAGCCTTTTTGAGTTATCTCTCTAATATTAATTTCAGGATTAAAATTTGTAGCAAAGGCTTTGCCATGATCTCCTGCATTGCAATCAATTATATCAATGTGATGAATTTCATCAAATAGATGCTTTTTAGCATAAGCGCAAAAAACTCCAGTAACACCGGGGTCAAATCCGCAACCCAAAATGGCTAAAATATCATTATTTTTATACTTATCTTGATAAGCCCATTGCCAGCTATATTCATATTTAGCTACATCTTTTGGCTCATAATTTGCAGTATCAAGATAGCTAGTTTTGGTTATCAAACAAGCATCCATAATTGGCAAATCTTGATAAGGTAGAGCCATATTAATTAATAAATCTGGATTTGTTTTTTTTATTAGCCCCACAACATCATTAACAATATCAGCATCAATTTGTGAAATTTCTATTTCTGACTCGCATTCATTTTGAACTTTTTGACATTTTTCTAAAGTCCTACTTGCTAAATGAATGTAGGAAAAAATGTCACGATTTTTAGCGCATTTTTTTGCAACAACGCTGCCAGCTGCTCCAGATCCGATAATTAATAATCTAGTCATTTATTTGAATGTTATTATTAAAGAATTGATAAAATATATTTTTAATATATTGTTAGAGTAAAATTAATCAATTTATTTTTACGATATTTTCATGATAAAAGACAATATTTGTTCAGCCAGTGAAGGATTTTTAGGTCTTTCCTCAAAGGAATTAACCTCATTTGAAGATTGCGATGTTTTATTAATTCCATTTGGATTAGAGAATTCTGTCACTTATCAAGGAGGTACCAAAAATGGACCGCAAGCTATTTTAAAAGCTAGTCAAGAGTTAGAGCGTTTTGATGAAGAATTTTGGTGCGAAATATATCAAAAGATAGGCATCTTAACACTAAAAGAGCCGCAAATTTCTAATAATTTAGAAAGCGCCTTAAATCAATTAGAAAAAATAGTTGATGAAGCGCTAAAATATAATAAATTTCCATTTATTTTAGGCGGAGAGCATTCAATAACCCCAGGAGCTATAAGGCCTTTTACAAAGAGATATGATGAAATAACCTTGCTGCACTTTGATGCTCATGCTGATCTTCGCGATGGTTATTTGGGGCAAAAATATAGCCATGCGGCAGCTATTAGGAGATGCTTGGATTATCAAAATGTTAGCGTAGTTTCATTTGGTATCAGAAATATTTCACAAGAGGAAATACCATTTCTTGAACAAAATCCAGATAGAATAAAAATATTCTGGGCAAAGGATAAAAAAAATTGGGATTTGTCTCAGGCAGAAAGATTGCTAAAAGGTAAAAATGTTTATTTAACCTTTGATGTCGATGGTTTTGATTCAAGTCTAATGCCAGCAACTGGAACACCAGAACCCGGAGGGCTATTTTGGCAAGAAACTATGGATATAATATCTTACTATTCACAAATTTGCAATATTATTGGCGCTGATGTCAATGAATTATCACCAATTAAAGGAATGCATGCTTGTGATTTTACAGCCTCTAAATTGGTTTATAAAATAATTGGTTATTCATTTAAAAAAAGATTAGATAATGTGTAGATTTTGCGAGAACGTCCAATCCTCCGTGTCAATTTAAATACTAATTTGAAATAAGCGTCAGCTTATTTTAATTTAGTAAATTATTATTAATTTAAATTGACACTTTTTATGACTCAAAAACAAAATTTATCAAAAAATCAATTATCATATTCTTTCAAACGCTCTGCCATAGAAAAAATCTATCAAGGAAAACCATTAACTGGTAAAGACGGTATATTTAGCGATATGATTAAAGACATTCTTGAAACAGCTTTAGGTGAAGAGTTAAATCAACATTTAAGGCAAGAAAGATGTTTTAGGTATTTATTTATCAGAAAGTGAGGGCGCTAATTTTTGGCTCAGTGTTTTAACGAATTTACAAAATAGAGGGGTTAAAGATATTCTGATTGCTTGTATTGATGGATTAAAAGGATTTACTTGTAATTTATTTTTTATTTTAAGTAACAAGTTGCAAATTACTCAGAAATTACCAAGTTAATTTCTTGCATCATTTGTTCAGATGAAATTAATTCAATCTTCCCAAAAACTGAAATTCAGCTTTGCATTATTCGTCACATAAGAAATTCTTTAAAGGGGCTGTCGCAAAACCCAACTTCCTCTAAATTTCTTTCAAAAAAATATAAACTCACCAAATCGCAGTGAATTTCTCCAGAAATTCGCTATATTTTTATGAGTATTTTTGATTTTTTGGGCTAATTGTCTGGTTTTTTGGTAATATTAGTGATTTTAGGTACAAATATCCCTTATTTAAGTAGT
>DDCV01000091.1 GCA_002335845.1 Rickettsiales bacterium UBA1997
GATCCTGGTAAAGTTTTTAAAGGTAAAAAAATGGCCGGTCACATGGGTGCAAAAAAAGTATCAACTAAAAACCTTGAGGTTTTTTACATTAATAAAGCAGAATCTTATATTGCAGTAAAAGGATGTGTACCAGGTAGCGCAGGTAACGATATAATATTAAGACTTAAGTAATTTTCCATGGAAAAAAATGATTTAAAAACAATAAACTTCTCCAGCGGACAATCTGAAGTAAGCACTATATCCTTAGATTCATTTTCTTTAAGTGATCATAAATCTTTGTCGATTTCAAGAGTAATAAACTGGCAGTTGTCAAAAAGAAGATCTGGTTCCGCTAATATAAAAACTATGTCTGAAATATCGGGCACTACTAAAAAGCCATATAAGCAAAAAGGAACCGGTAATGCAAGACAAGGTAGCAAGCGATCCGTTCAATTTGTTGGCGGTAGAACTTGTCATGGACCAAGATCCAGATCATTCGAACATTCATTGCCAAGAAAAATAATTAAAGAATGCTGCTTCGATGTTATAAAAAGTAAAATTTCTGACAAAAAACTTATTCTAGCAAGTGGTCTTGAAAATATTGAAATAAAAACATCAAAATTACTTAACTCTCTCAATAAAAATAAATTAAATTCAGTTTTAATTATATCTGATTCTCAAAATAAAAATTTATTTAAATCTGCTTTAAATATAAAAAATGTGAAGGCTTTGCCTTATCAGGCAATTAATGTATATGATTTGTTGAAATATAATTTCGTTATATTTGACAATAATGTATTTGAAAAAAATTTTTTAGGAGAGTTATCTAATGGCTGATAGTATTAACTATGACAAAATTATATCTTTAATATATACAGAAAAGTCAAATAAGATTCTTTCTGAAGGTAAATATATATTTAAAGTAACAAAAGACTCTTGCAAGAAAGAAATTTGCTCTATAATATCGAGTCTTTATAACATTAAAGTTATCTCGGTTAACATAATTAATGTTAAATCTAGACAGAAGCGTTTTCGTGGCTTTAATGGTACGAAACCTGGATATAAAAAAGCAATAGTTACCGTTGAAAAAGGTAAGGCAATAAACTTAACTAATTAAAGATATGGGTTTAAAAAATTACAAGGCTATTACCCCATCTTTAAGATACCTAGTTACTGTATCTAGAGAAGAGTTGTGGAGCGGTTCTCCTTACAAGCCTCTAACAAAGAAAAAAAATGAAAAAGCTGGCAGAAATAATTCCGGCTCAATAACTGTAAGAAGAAGGTCTTCTGGGCACAAAAAATCTCTAAGAGTTATAGACTTCAAGAGAAATAAATATGATATAGTTGCTACCGTTGAGAGAATCGAGTACGATCCATGTAGAACTGCTTTTATAGCGTTAGTTAAATATGATGACGGTACCTATTCTTATATATTAGCTCCTCATAAAATTAAGTCAGGTGACAAAATTTTATCTTCCAGAAGTTTAACTGATGTTAAAATAGGAAACGCTATGCCATTGTCACAAATTCCTATTGGAACAGTGATTCATAATATAGAGTTAAAGCCAGGCAAAGGTGGTGCTGTTTCTAAAGCAGCTGGATGTTATTCACAATTAGTAGGAAAGGATAGTGGCTATGGACTAGTTAAGATGCAATCTGGTGAAATAAGAATGTTTCCTTTGCAGTCCATGGCAACTATTGGGTCTGTATCTAATGTAGACAACAAGAATACCACTATAGGAAAGGCTGGAAGATCAAGGTGGCTTGGTATTAGACCTTCTGTTCGTGGAGTTGCAATGAACCCAGTTGATCATCCGCATGGAGGTGGAGAAGGTAAAACCTCAGGAGGCAGACACCCGGTATCGCCTACTGGTAAATTGGCAAAGGGTAAGATAACAAGAAAAAGGCAAAAGAAATCTAATGCCTTAATAGTTAAATCAAGAAGAACTAAGTAATAAATATGTCAAGATCAGTATGGAAACTGCCATTTGTTGATGGCTTTTTATTGAAGAAAGTTATTGAAGCTTCAAAATCTTCTAAGAATCAAGTTATTAAAACTTGGTCCAGAAGATCAACAATATTACCTAATTTTGTTGGAATGAACTTTGCGGTTTATAATGGTAAGAAATTTGTCTCAGTTTCTGTAACAGAGGGAATGGTTGGTCATAAATTGGGTGAATTTTCTCCTACAAGAACTTTTTATGGTCACGCTGGTAATAAAAAAATTATTAAAAGGTAATTATAAATGACAGGTAAAGTTTCTGTAGCATATCTAAAATCAGTTAAGTCTAGCCCTATAAAAGTCTGTCGGGTTTCGAGATCTGTGAAAGGTCTTAAAGTTGACGAAGCTCTTAAATTGCTTACTTTTTCTAAATTAAAAATATCACCTATTATATCGGCCCTGATTAAATCTGCATCCACAAATGCTGAAAATAATCACAACATGGATATTGATAATTTATATGTCAAAGAAATAAATGTTGGTAAATCCTTAGTTATGAAGAGGTTTCATACCAGAGGCAGAGGTAAATCTAGTAGAATATTAAAGACTTTCAGTAATATAAGAGTTATACTTTCTGAAAATGATATAGATATAAAAAAACCTATTCCTGCTAAAAGCGCTAAAAAGGAAATTAGAGTAGAACAAAAAAAATAGGAGTAAAAAGTGGGGCAAAAAATAAATCCAATAAGCTTTAGGCTAATAAATAACAAGAAATGGAGTTCTGTTTGGTATGATAGCAAGAATTACTCTAAAAAACTTCTTATTGATCTGCAAATTCGAGCTTTTATAAAAAAGAACTACTCTCATTGTGGTATTGGTAGTGTTATAATAGAGCGTCCTTCGGATAAAATTAACCTTATAATAAAAACATCAAAGCCTGGTGTTTTAATAGGTAAGAAAGGCTTAGATATAGAAAAAATAAATAAATCAGTGCAAAAAATTTCCGGCACCAGTATTGACGTAAAAATAGTTGAAATTAGCAAGCCAGAGATTAATTCATCGCTTGTTGCTCAAAATATTGCAAAGCAATTAGAAAATAGAGCCTCATTTAAAAAGGCAATGAAAAAATCTATGCAGATGTCTATGAAGCAGGGTGCAAAAGGTATCAAAGTTAGTTGTTCTGGAAGGCTTTCTGGGGCAGAAATTGCAAGGACTGAGTGGTATAAAGAAGGGTCAATACCTCTTCATACTCTTAGGTCTAACATAGATTATGCAGTTGCAAGCGCTTATACAACATATGGTGTTATAGGTGTTAAAGTGTGGATTTATACTGGACTTAAAGAAGTATAAATAAATATTAATAAATTTTAGTAAAATTAGTCAAAAATGTTAGTTCCAGCTAAAACAAAATATAGAAAAGCGCAGAAAGGTGGAAAGAAAATATTGGGCGCAACCTCCAGTGGTAGCAAAATATCATTTGGACTATTTGCATTAAAGGCCCTGGAGCCAGGTAAAATTAATTCTAGACAAATTGAGTCATCTAGAAAAGTAATAACCAGGTATATGAAGAGGTCTGGTAAGCTGTGGGTGAGGATATTTCCTCATATTCCAGTAACAAAAAAGCCAGCTGAAGTAAGGATGGGCAGCGGAAAGGGAAATGTCGAATATTATGTGTTTAAAGTAAAGCCAGGGAGAATATTATTTGAAATTGATGGCGTCAATGATAGTGTTGCAATAGAGGCCTTGCAAAAAGCAACTGCAAAACTTCCCATTAAAGCCAAAGTTATTAAATTTAACTAATTATGAAACCTGAAGAGAAAAAATCTGCATTAGCTGATATAGCTAAATTAAAAAAAGAAGTCTTGTTAATGAGAATAAAGTCATCATCAGGTGATGTGATCTCGTTAAAAGATTATAGAAATAAAAAAAAGAATATAGCAAAACTATATACTAAAATTAATAAGAAGGTCAAATAAGACAATGAATGCTAAAATACTAAAATTAATTGACTCATCGACTGCTAAAGTCGAGTGTTCTGAATATAAGAAGCATCCAATATATGCTAAATATATCACAAAGAAAAAGAAATATCTCGTGGCTCTTGATGGCTTTGAAGTTGTAGTTGGCGACGAAGTTGAAATTAGGTCTTGCAAACCTATTTCAAAAAGAAAAAAATGGGCTATATTCAATGTAAACAAAAAAAATTCTCAATAGGAGGCCTATGATACAAATGCAAACAAATCTAACTGTAGCTGATAACTCCGGAGCTAAATATGCTAGATGCATAAAGGTTTTAGGCGGTTCAAAGCATATGATAACAGGTATAGGAGACATTATAGTGTTGTCAGTCACTGCCGTTATACCTGGGTCTAAAGTTAAGAAGGGGCAGGTTGTAAAAGGTGTCATTGTAAGAACTAGAAGTAAAATAACTAGAAAAGATGGCGGCGTTGTAAGGTTTGACGATAATGCTGTTGTATTAGTTGATAAGGACGGTGAGCCAATAGCTACACGCGTTTTTGGCCCGGTTGCAAGAGAAGTAAGACATAAAAATTTTCTTAAAATTTCATCATTAGCATCTGAAGTACTTTAAAATATATGGCTAACAAATTTAAAAAAAACGATGATGTTCTAGTTATTGCTGGAGCATCAAAAGGTAAAAAAGGAAAGATATCTTCAATATCAGGGGGTAAGGCTATTGTTTCTGGCGTGAATCTTGCTACTATTCACAAGAAGCCCACTCAGTCTGAATCAGGGTCTATTATTAAAAAAGAAAAGCCGATAGATATCTCTAATCTTTCGCATTTATTAGATGGAAAGGCTGTAAAGGTAAGGTATGAAATCAAAAAAGGTGACGGCAAGTGCTATTTAAGAAAGCGTCGTCAAGATAAAAAAGGTGGAAATATAATTGATAACTAAAATGGAAACTCTAACTGAATCGCTTTATAAAAAATCATTACCCCTGATTAAGAGTGAATTTTCGTACTCTAATGACCTACAAATTCCAAAGCTTAAATATATAAGTTTGAATACAGGTATAAAGGCTGTTGATAGTGATAATAAGCTTACATCATATATTCTCTCTGAGATGACTAAAATATCTGGTCAAAAAGCCACCCTTACTTATTCATCAAAAGCTATCTCGGGATTTAAGTTAAGGCAAGGCATGGCTATAGGTTGCAAAGCTACGCTACGAGGCAAAGAAATGTACTGCTTTCTTGATAAGCTTGTTAATATAGCTCTGCCAAGAATTAGAGACTTTAGAGGGCTATCTTCTAAAGGTTTTAATAATAGTTCTCACTATTCTTTTGGAATCAAGGATCACACTGTATTTCTAGAAGTTGACCTTGACAATGTGTTCAGGGTATTTGGCATGAATATTACAATATGCTCTACTGCCACTACAAAAGAAGAGTGTTTATCTTTATTAAAAAAATTAAATTTACCAATTAAATAAAAAATGGCAAAAAAATCTTCCATTATTAAAAACATTAAACGCAAACATTTGTCAGATCTCAAAAGAAATAAAAGACTTTTGTTAAAAAAAATAGCTAACGATAGATCTGCTGACCCTAAAGTAAGAATGGATGCCCAAATTAAACTTTCCGAAGTTTCAAGAAATTCATCTATTGTCAGATATAGAAATAGATGCGCAATAACTGGTAGGCCAAGAGGAAACTTTAGAAAGTTTGAGTTATCTAGAATATCTTTAAGAAACTTGGCTTCTTGGGGCGAGATTCCTGGAATGTCAAAATCTAGTTGGTAATATATTTAATATTTTTATGTCATTTAATCATTCAGTTTCAGATTTAGTTTCAAGGTTAAGAAATGGATATTTATCTAAAAAAGATACTATAGTTGTTCCTTGCTCCAAAATTAGGAGCGATATATTGTTGCTACTGAAAAACGAGGGTTTTATTCTTGGATATTCTAAGTCAAAAGCGGGAGCTTTTGACTATTTCAACGTTAGTCTAAGTTATAGTAATTTTAATCCATCAATTAGCGAAATATCAGTAGTCTCTAAGCCTGGTAGAAGAGTTTACTCTAGCTATAATGACTTACCCATTGTAAAAAATGGACTGGGTATGACAATAATATCTTCCTCAAAAGGAGTAATAACTGACCACAAGGCTAGAGAAGTAAAAGTTGGCGGTGAAGTTTTAATAAAAATATTTTAATAATGTCACGTATTGGAAAGTTACCCATAGAGCTACTTGATAACATGAAAGTAGAAATTGATGGAAATAAAATAGAGGTCAGCTACTTAGATCAAGTTAAGAATTATAAGCTTAGTCGCGGAGTTGTTGCAAGTGTTTCAGATTCACAACTTAAAATATCTGCTACAGATACTTCTATATCAAAAATCACGATGTTCGTAGGAATGGATAGAAGTAATTTAAACAATATTGTGTCTGGCCTCAGAAATCCATTTGTTAAAATTCTAGAAATAAATGGCGTTGGATATAAGTTTTTAATAAAAGATAAAACAATAATATTTTCTTTAGGATATAGTCATGATATAGTATATGTCCTACCCAGCAATATATCAGCTTCTTTTGAGAAGCCAAATAAGTTAATTCTGACTGGAGAAGATAAAATATCCCTTGGTAGAATTGCTTCAGAGATATCCTCTTTTAGAAAGGTTGAGCCTTACAAGGGGAAGGGAATTAGGAGCAAAGGCCAGTTTGTCTTAAGAAAAGAAGGTAAGAAAAAATAATTAATTAATTTTCCCTATTTAATTTATGAGTAAAAAAAATAGCAGTAAAGAAAGAAGGTTACTTAGAAATAGATCTAAGATAAAACTAAAAAACCTATCCAACAGGCCAAGAATTGTTGTATCAGTGTCTAATAAAAACACGTATTGTCAGCTAGTTGGTGACGAAGGCGTTGTTTTGACATCTTTTTCTACTCTTAAAATCAAAAGTTTTAAAGGTACTGGAGTTGAGAAAGCTAAGGAAGTAGGAAAGCACTTTGCTAAAAGCTGCATTGAAAATAAGCATAAAAATGTTGTTTTTGACAAAGGTATGAGGGTGTACAACGGTAGATTAAAATCTATCGCTGAATCTTGTCGCGAATCTGGATTAAACTTTTAAAATCAATAATAATGAAGCATAGAGCTAAAGGACCTCAGATAAAGAATGCTACGGAAATAACAGAAAGACTTATATCTGTAAATAGAGTTTCCAAAACAGTTAAAGGTGGTAAAAATATGTCTTTTGCTGTTTTAATGGTAGTAGGTGATAAAAATGGAAAGGTAGGATTTGGTAAGGGTAATGCCACAGAAGTTACCGAAGCCAAAGCCAAAGCCCTTGAATCTGCAAAAAAGTCAATGATAAGGGTTTCTTTAAAGGAGTCTCGCACTATTCATCATGATATAACAGCTAGATTTTGTGCTGCAAAAGTTCATTTAAGAAGCGCTCCGGCTGGTACTGGGGTTATTGCTGGCGGTCCTATGCGTGCTGTTTTTGAATGCGCAGGTATATCGGATATTGTTGCAAAGTCTATAGGAACTTCTAATCCATATAATTTGGTTGCTGCTACTTTTGTAGCCTTGTCCAAATTATACTCCCCTAAGATTATTTCTGACTTACGGTCAAAAGATGTTTCTGAGATAGTGAAAAGGCGCAATTTGGTTTTAATAAAAGGCAAGGAACGGAGCGAAAAAAATGACAAAATATAATAATTTTCTTAATCAAGACGTTGTTGTAACTCAAATAAAAAGCGCAGCCAAGCTTGGTAATAGGCAGAGATCGTCGCTATTTGGCTTGGGATTAAAAAAAATTGGAGACTCTGTTAGTCTTAATTGCAATCCTTCCTTGTTAGGAATGATTAAATCCGCTGGTCACTTGTTAAAAATATCTAAAATAGATTAATTATGTCTGTTAACTTATCAAATCTAGAAAAAGTATCGCTATTTAAAAAAGTTAGGGTTGGTAGAGGTATAGGCTCTGGCAAAGGCAAGACTTCTAAAAGAGGAGTTAAGGGTCAAAAAGCTAGGTCAGGACATCATAGTGTTAAGGGATTCGAGGGTGGTCAAACCCCAATATATATGAGGCTACCTAAAAAAGGTTTCAATAGCATCACAAAAAAATCTTATGAATCTGTTAGCATTAAGGATATAGTTAGATTAATAAATAATGGCAAGATTAGAGAAGGGGTTGATATAAATAATAAACTGCTAGCTAGCTTGGGATTGGTATCTAGTGAAAAAGTAAAAACAAAGTTAATTCTTGCAGGAAATAAAGATCTAAACACTTCTATAGGTAATAAAATTATTGTTGATCTCTATTCAACAAATGCTAGCCAGCTTTACTCAAAGCAGCAGAAAATAACCTAAAACGGCCTATATAAAAATATCATTTAAGGCTGTAGTAATGTATTATTGTAGATGGTAAGATTTACCGCCGTAGTTCATTATTATTCATTTTAGATTTTAGCTATTTATGGTTATTTTTATAGCTCAGCGACTACTGTCTTATTTTGTAAAATTAGGCAATAATACCATTTTAAGTCAGGCAAGTCATAAATAACAACTTTTAATACAAATGGCATCTCTATCCAATCTTGCACTACTCAAAAAAAAAATATTCTTCACAATTATTATATTAATAATCTATAGATTAGGTACTTTTGTTCCAATCCCTGGAGTTGATTCTGAAGTGGTAAAAGATTTTTTTGGTGGATCGAAAGGTGATATGTTTGGCATGATAAATCTATTCTCCGGAGGTGCTCTAGAAAGAATGAGTGTCTTTGCCCTGAATATTATGCCCTATATTACCGCCTCCATTATCATTCAGCTTGCTTCATCTATGTACAAATCTCTTGAGAATCTAAAGAAAGATGGTGAGTATGGTAGAGCAAAAATTAATCAATATACTAGATATTTAACAATATTCTTAGCGTTTTTTCAATCAATTGGTGTTTACTATGCCTTGTCTAACCCCTCAAATAGTGCATTTGTTTCCGACTCCAGTATATTTATGCTAACCACAATAGTTAGCTTAGTCGGAGGTACTGTAATTTTGATGTGGTTTGGCGAAAGAATCACCTCATCTGGGATTGGCAATGGGATATCTCTAATTATCTTTGTTGGGATTGTATCTTCGCTGCCATCTACAGTGGTGCAGATTTTTGACCTATCAAGAACAGGGGCTTATTCTTTTTTTGTGGTAGTGCTTATTTTAGCTGCATTTATAGGCCTAGTGATGTTTGTTTGTTTTATTGAAAAAACCTTCAGAAAAATAAGGATTCAATATCCTAATGCCGCCATGATGAGAGCATCCGGCATGTCTGACTCATCATTTTTACCGCTGAAAATTAACATGTCTGGTGTTATACCCCCTATATTTGCAAGTTCAATTCTAATGTTCCCAGTTGCCTTAGTTCAATTTTCGGCAATAGAAGGTGACATGATATCTTCTGTTTTAAGAAGGGGCGGAGCTTTATATGTCTTTATATTTTCTGCATTAATAATGTTTTTTTGTTACTTTTACTCTTCTATAGTTTTTAATAGTAACGATGTCGCCTCTAATCTTAAGAAAAGCAACTGTTTTATATTAGGTGTAAGGCCAGGTAAGGAAACTGCTCATCGCATTGATACAATAGTTTCGCGCCTAACTTTCCTAGGATCTTTATACTTAATAATAGTCTGCTCTTTGCCAGAGTTTGTTGTAACAAAGTACTCTTTACCTCTTTATATAGGTGGAACGGGGGTATTGATTATAGTTAATGTTATCATGGATTTAATAAATCAAATACAGTCACATTTATTTGCTGATAAGTATGGCAAGGGTGGTAATGTAACTAGAAAAAGAAAGGTTAGGGTAAGAGCATGAATTTAATATTTTTAGGACCTCCTGGCTCAGGAAAGGGCACTCAATCATCTAAAATATCTCTTAAATACAACTTAGAAATATTGGCAACAGGTGATATCTTAAGAAGCGAAATTGATAAAGGGTCTTCACTAGGTATGTCTGCAGAGAATTATATTAAAAGCGGAGATCTTGTTCCAGATAAGGTGGTGATTGAGATAATACAAAATAGAGTAAAAAATTTAGATGGCTTCTTACTAGATGGCTTTCCTCGTAACTTAACTCAAGCTAAGGAATTAAAAAGTATGCTTTTAAATATTAATAAAAAGATAGATCTTGTTATTAATTTTGAAGTTCCAGATAGCATACTAATTAAAAGAATATTAGGTCGCTTTATATGTAAAAAATGTAAAGAAGTCTACAATGACTTTTATAAAAAAACATTAGTAAAAGGTCGCTGCGATAAGTGCAATTCTTCTGATTTTAAAAGAAGATCTGATGATAATGAAGAAACTTTGAAAAACAGAATGAGCATATTTCATGAATCCAATGATATGCTTTGTGAATTTTATAGAAAAAATAACTTGCTTATTTCGATAAGTGGGGTAGAAAATCAAGATTTTATTTTCCAATCTTTGGAAAGAGAAATAGATGCCTTAGTTAATTAGTTGCTTTATTTATCTGTTGTAGTCAAGATAAGCAATATTAATGAGTCAAATAGTAAATGTATTTTAGTCCAGGTTCGATCCTGCCTAAATTGAAATCAATTAACAACTTAAAAAGCTTATAAAAGTGGCAAGAGTAGCTGGTGTAAATATTCCAAAAGAAAAGAGATTCGTTATAGCATTAACTTACATTCATGGAATTGGTTTTCCTACGTCAAAAAAAATATGCGAAGTCTTAAATATAGATTTAAGACTAAGAACCAATCAAGTTTCTGAGGGTAAGCTATCAGAGGCTAGGTCTTATATAGAAAAAAATTACCCGGTTCTAGAAGGGGACTTAAGAAGAAAGGTTTCATCCGACGTCAAAAGGCTTATTGACATCAGTTGTTATAGAGGTGTAAGGCATGTAAAAAAACTACCTGTTAGAGGCCAAAGAACATCCACCAATGCGCGAACAAGAAAAGGCAAGGGTGCTGCTATAGCAAACAAAAAGAAGGCTGTTAAATAATTAATTACTTAATATCATGACTCAAACTAAATCACAAAAAGGTAAAAAATCCACATCAATAAAAGCCTCAGCAAAAAAGAAAAAAACGATATCTACGGGAATTATTCATGTTCATGCAAGCTTTAATAATACTATAATATCAATCTCAGACACTTCTGGCAATTCAATATGCTGGTCTTCAACTGGAAAACATGGGTTTAAAGGTTCAAGAAAGGCTACCCCCTACGCTGCACAGGTAGCCGCTCAAAATGCTATTGAAATAGCAAAGTCTCGGGGTCTGAAAGTTGCCTCTATTGAAATAAGGGGTCCAGGAGTTGGAAGGGATGCCTCTTTAAAAGCCGTACAAGGATCTGGAGTAAGTATAACAACTATAACAGATATTACTCACAACCCACATAATGGATGTAGGCCACCAAAGAGAAGAAGGGTTTAGTGATTCACAGTATTGATAAAATAAAGAAAAATTAAATTTTAGATATGACCATATTAAAAGAAAGCTGGCAGTCGCTTATTAATCCTGCAAATATTGATATCAAAGAGGGTTACAATGACTTAACAAAGTCCGTAATTACCATGGAACCTTTTGCTAGAGGCTATGGACATACTCTGGGTAATGCCTTAAGAAGGGTAATGCTGTCTTCTATCACTGGTTTTGCTGTAACATCTATCAGAATCGAGGGTATTTTGCATGAATATAGTTCAGTTGATGGAGTCAAAGAAGATGTTTTGGACATCATAATGAATTTAAAGTCTTTGGCGATTAGAAAGGAAGATTCTTCTCCTTGCACTGTAAAGTTAAGCTCTAATAAGCCAGGACCTGTTTATGCCGGATCTCTAGATTTGCCATCCGGAGTAGAAGTTATAAATAAAGACTTACTAATATGCACAATCAATAAAGATGCCAGTATAGACATGCAAATTGGTATTGAGTCAGGTAGGGGTTATAGTCCTGCGGAAAAGTTAAAAAAGAATGCAGATAATGTAGTTGGATTGATCGCCATCGATGCAATTTTTAGTCCAGTGAAGAGTGTGTCATATAAAGTTGAAAATGCTAGAGTGGGACAGGTTACTGACTTTGATAAGCTAACTTTTGATATTGAAACCAATGGCTCAATAACTCCCAAGGATGCCATAGGTGTTGCTGCAAAGATAATTCAAGAACAACTAAAAGTATTTATTAACTTTGATGTATCTCAGTACGAGGTTCAGAGTAATGTTGAGGTTGATGATGAGCCAGACTTTAATAGAAATCTTATAAAGACTATAGATGAGCTTGAACTCTCAGTTAGATCATACAACTGCCTTAAAAATGAAAATATAATTTATGTTGGTGACCTTGTGTCAAGGACAGAGGCTGAAATGCTTAAAACTGCTAATTTTGGGCGTAAATCTCTAAATGAGCTTAGGGAAAATTTAAGTGCTATGAATTTATCTTTCGGTATGAAGCTTTCAGTATGGCCTCCCAAAAATATTGACGAGCTTCTCAAGGTTAAAAATAAAGAATTCTAATTTGTAAGATATCACAATGAAACATAGAATCAAAGGAAGGAAGCTTAACAGAAATAGTTCTCATAGAAAAGCTCTGTTAAGGAATATGTCGATTGCCCTTATTGATCATGAAAAAATCAAGACAACACTTCCTAAAGCAAAAGAATTAAGGCCATTTTTTGAAAAGATACTGACTATATCAAAAGTTGATAGCTTGTCAAATAGAAGACTTGCCTACTCAATTCTAGGTAATAATGATGGGGCCATAAAAAAGCTATTCTCTATTATAGGACCCAAGATATTAAATAGAAGCGGTGGTTATGTTAGAATAATGAAATATGGCTTTAGAAGCGGAGATAAAGCTCCAATGTCTCTGATAGAGTTCGTTGATCAGATAAGCGATGCATCTAGCGCATTAAATGAAAGTAGAGTAGTTAATAAAGCAAAGATTAAAAGTCAATTGTCATCTGACTCTAGCCCAAACAATGAAGATAATTCTAAATTAAAAGTTTCAAAATAGTATAAAAGTTATACTATTGAAAAAATAAATTCTTTACAATGAATCATAAGATACAAAATTTTATTCAAGAACAGATTAATCAAATTAATCATTCTCGTGATTTTAAAATACCTAAGTTTCATGTTGGGGATACCGTTGTGGTTAAATATAGAATTTTAGAGGGTGCCACTACTCGCTTTCAATCTTTCAAAGGCGTTGTTATATCTAAGACAAAATCCACAAACAACTATTCTGCTACTTTTACCGTAAGAAAAATTAGCTCATCATCAATAGGAGTTGAGCGTAACTTTCCTCTCTACTCTCCACTAATAGCTGATATAGAAGTTTTAAAAAGCGCAGTTGTTAGAAAGGCCAAGTTATACTATCTTAGAAGCCTGACTGGAAAAGCTTCTAGGTTGAAAGAAAAGCTTAATTTTACCACTAGCAAGATATCTGATGCAGATAAGTCATAATTTTAATATATTTTTTGTGAATATTGTTAAATGAATAGGGTCTAGACAACTTTAGTTAATTTAAAAATCGATTAAAGTCATGTCTTACCTATGCAAAATAAATATATAAAACGCTCCCATATTTCGGAGAAGAAATTCAAAAAAATCATCAAGTATTTTTCTTATGATGAGACGTCTAATAAAACGGTGATTTATACAGGAATTAGCAGAAATACAATCAATAAAGTCTTTGACAAGATTCGCAAGAATATACTCTTTATCTGCTAATTAATCCAAAGATTCAGGAGAGTTCAAGCTTGATGAGAGTTGCTTCGGCGCTAAAAGAGTTGGGGGAAAAAGAGGCAGAGGTGCGGCAGGAAAAACACCAGTATTTATCTTACTAAAAAGAGATGGTAAAATTTGTTGAGATTGTTAAGAATTGCACCAGAGAGCAGCTACTGCCAATAATACAGGGCAAAATATTTGAAGGTTCAACAATTGCACTGATAGATGGAAGGCTTATGATGGGTTAGCTCTTAATGGCTATACTCATCACAGAGTCTTTCATTCTCACAATGAGTTTGCTAGAGGAAAATGTCATGTTAATGGCATTGAATCCTTTCGGAGCTATTGCAAAGGGAGTGTCCAAAACCTCGTGTCAAATCCTATTGGAATGTCCACACTTTTTCGGACATTAAATTTGAGCAAATTTTATAGATTTTGCTAGATCTGCGTTTTGTCTTTCAAGCTCTACTGGTGGCAAGTAATTATTAGCAGAGTGGGTGCGGATTCTGTTGTAGAATACTTCAATATATTCAAATATTACATTTTTGGCCTCCTGTTGATTATTAAATTGGCAATGATTAGTTAGTTCTGATTTTAGAGTTTTGAAGAATGATTCTGCTACAGCGCTATCCCAGCAGTTACCTTTGCGGCTCATGCTTTGAGGGGCTGTCGCAAAACCCAACTTCCTCTAAATTTCTTTCAAAAAAATATAAACTCACCAAATCGCAGTGAATTTCTCCAGAAATTCGCTATATTTTTATGAGTATTTTTGATTTTTTGGGCTAATTGTCTGGTTTTTTGGTAATATTAGTGATTTTAGGTACAAATATCCCTTATTT
>DDCV01000032.1 GCA_002335845.1 Rickettsiales bacterium UBA1997
TTGATTTTTTTTAGCTTAATATCATATTCAAATAAGCATTCTTCTCCCACCTTTCTGCCAAAAAATTCCATTACTTCTTTTTTATAATTCTTGGCAGTAAAATTTTGTAATTTTTTATAAAATTCTTCAAAATTATTCAAAATTTCTTGCTGAAAATTGACAGCTGTTATTGTTGTAACAGCTATTATTTGTCCATGAAGAAGATCTTTAGCGACTTTGGGATGCTTCATTTCAATAGCATGGGCAATCAAATGCTCTGATTGACTAGCTGGATTCGAGCTGCCGCAAATTGTCATACCTATTCCCGATAGCAATAAAATTTCAATAATAACTTTATGAAAATCTAAATCATCTAATTGGTATTTTTGATAATTTTTAACAAAAAAGTCCATTTTATCTTGCAAAAGAGCAAAAGGTCTTCCATCAAAATCATAATCCAATAATTTATGCGATAAATACCAATCAAATTTACAGCTATAAAAACACATTAAGTCTCCAATTCCTGCCTTAATTAGCTTCTTGGGAGCATTTTTTATTATATTTAAATCGCAAAAAACTTTTAATGGTAATTTTGCTGAAATAGATTTTTTATGGCCATTTATTTTTATTGAGGCATTTTTTGATAAATAACCATTCATTGAAGCCGCACTAACAAATGTTGAAAAATCTATGTTTAACTTATTAGCAGCTATTTTACATAAATCACTAATTGTTCCTCCGCCAAAAGCGATGATAAAATCGCAACTTTCTATTTTAGTAAGCAGCTGATTTAAAAAAAATTCATCAGCTATTGGGTTTTTTAGTAAAAAATAATCTATGTGATTTTGTTGAAGAATATCTTGAAAATGTGATTTATAATTCATCCAAATATTCTCATCTGATATCAAAATAATTTTATTATTTTTATAATCATTTTTAGCGCTATTTATTGCCATTTTTTTTATTTCTAAAATTGCCGATTCAATAAAAAAATTATCACCATCTTTAGAAATATTAATTTTCTTCAATAAATCATTAATTTCAAAGCTCATATCACTAAATTTATACTTGTTAGATAAAATTTTTAATCCAAAATCTCACAATTCAATTTATATATAAATCACAAATGGATAATATTCAAATAGCTTTATTAACGCTACAAATAATTGTTGCAATTGTCTTGATAATCCTGGTTTTAGTTCAAAGGTCTGGTAGCGACTCTTTAGGTGGAATTGGGGGATCAAGCAGTTCTGCAGGATCTATCATGTCTGGCAAGGCTGCAGCCAGTACTTTGGTAAAAATCACTTCTGTTTTGATATTCATTTTTATGCTTAATTGCTTGGTGCTAACCGCTATCTCTAAAAATAAAAATGATGATATCAATCTGCGACTTGATGAAGCTATAAAAAAACAGGAGCAACAAAAACAAAAAGTAAAAACTCCAACAGCACCTCTTGTTGAATAACTAATTCATATTAAAAAACTTTTAAAATCAAAAAATGAAGCAAACCGCCTTAAACAATGCCCACAAGCAACAAAAAGCCAAAATGGTTGAGTTCGCTGGCTATGAAATGCCAATTCAATATCCACTGGGTATGTTAAAAGAGCATGAGTGGGTGCGCAACGGTAATGTTGGCATTTTTGATGTTTCTCATATGGGTCAATTTATTGTTGAAGGTGAAAATTGTGCTGAATTTTTATCAAAAATAACCCCATCTAATTTCATTATCAGCAAGGAATATCTTGCAAAATACACTGTCTTAACCAATGAAAAAGGTGGAATAATTGATGATTTAATTATTACAAAAATAAATCAAAATAAATTTTTTATCGTTCTTAACGCCGCTTGTAAAGAAAAAGATATAAAATGGATTCAAAGCCAAATACCACAAAACATTGAATTTGAAGAATTAACTGAAAAATCATTAATTGCTATTCAGGGCCAAGATTCAGAAAATATTTTAAGTCAGCTTATAAATGAAAATATTTCTGACTTGCCCTACATGAATCTTCAAATCTGCACATTAAAATCTAACAAATCACAAATATTTGTTAGTCGCGTTGGCTACACCGGTGAAGATGGTTTTGAAGTTAGCATTGCCAATAATGATGCTGAAAAATTTTGGCTAGATTTATCAAATTTTAATGAAATAGAGCCAATTGGACTTGGTGCTCGTGACTCACTTCGCCTAGAAATGGGCTATCCGCTTTATGGTCATGATCTAAGTGATGAAACTTCTCCAATTGAAGCCGGATTATCTTGGGTGGTTAGTAAAACCAATGACAATTTTATTGGCTGCAATCATATTATACCGCAAAAAGCCAATGGCTGTGATAAAAAACGCCTTGGCGTTAAATTGCTAGATCGTGGCGTTGCACGAGAAGGTTTTAATGTTATTAAAGACAATAAAACTATTGGAAAACTAACTAGTGGAGGATTTTCTCCAACCCTAAAGACATCGATTGGACAAGGCTATTTTAAAACAACAGAAGCTAAAATTGGTGATGAGGTTTTTGTTGAGGTTAGAAATCGTCAAATAAAAGCTGAAATCACTTCACCAACTTTTCTGCAAGCCAAAACAAAAACAGCAAAAAAATAAACTAACAAATATAAATAACTTAAAACTTAATAAAATTATGAAATTTACAAAAGATCACGAATGGGTAAAGATTGAAGACAATGTTGCAACTGTTGGAATATCCCAATATGCCGCTGATGCTCTAGGTGAGCTGGTTTATGTTGAATTGCCAGAAATTAGCGCTGCTTATAATAAAGGTGATGCTTTTGCGGTTGTTGAATCTTCAAAATCTGCCAGCGACGTTTATTTGCCAATATCGGGTGAAGTTTTAGAAGTTAATGAAAATCTAAATAGTGAGCCAGAATTAATTAATAATTCATCTTATGAAAATGGCTGGATTGCTAAAGTAAAAGTTGTTGATGACTCATCTTTAGAAGATATGATGGATGAAGCTGCTTATCAAAAATATCTTGAAGAATTATCTTAATTTATAAATTATCAGCTTTTGTAATGCTTGATTGTGTTGCAAAAGCTGATTAGCATAACTAACCTACAAATAAAATTTATTCATAAAATCAATATTCTCGTCTTTTAGTATCAATAAAAATAGATTAGAAATTTTTTTATTCACATAATCCACTAACATAATCTCATCATTATCAAACTTTCCTAGTACATGATTGGCAGAGTCGATATTTTCAACTTTTGAGCGCCCAACTCCAAGCCTGAGTCTTTTATAATTACTGCCAATTGCTTTGTCTATCGATTTTAGTCCGTTGTGACCACCATTCCCACCTCCAACTTTTATTTTTATTCTCCCAATATCTATATCAATATCATCATGCAATATTGTTAATTTTTCTGGTTTGATTTTATAAAAAGACATAACTTTCATAACTGATAAACCAGATAAATTCATAAATGTATGCGGTTTTAAAATAAGGCAATCATAACCTTCAATTTTTCCCTTAGCAATTTCACCATCAAATTTACTTTGCCAATTATTAAAATTATAATTATCATGCAACAAATCTGCCAACATAAATCCAAAATTATGGCGAGTTTTGTTGTATTTCTTACCCACATTACCAAGGCCAACAATCAATTGCATTTAAAAATTAATTTTTGTTAAAAGATTTATAATAAAAAGACCTTATCTTTAGTTAAATTTATAAACATTTTAAAGATAGAAATGGTAAAAAATAAGAATAATATATTTATATATTTCAAGACTTTTTGGGTTTTTAGCAAAAAAATATCTTCGTAACAATTGGTACTATGCCATGATTAAACAAATCGCAATATTTTTTATAGCATTTGCTAGTACTAGTCTTTTTTCATGCAATAATTTTAGCAAAAACACAAAATCATCATATATATTATCGACAATTCCTAAAATTAGAAGCCTTGAGAAGGTTGATCATGATTTTTGTAACTCTTTAAATATAAATTACGGCAATAAAAATTCTAAGCAAAGTCAAAAATACTGGCGCTGCCGACTCTCCGCTGCGAAATTTCGCTTTAAAACTGAGATTTCAACACCAGAAGATCAAAATCATAACCAAAGTATCAATGACCTAGCTAGCAAAATATCTGCAAAACTTGCATTATCACCGGAATCATTGCTGGAAAATGCCAGTATTGAGATAGAAAATATAGAGCATCGTCAATGCCTAAAAATGGGCTTTGATCTTAGCACCGATAATCAAGTAAAAGTTGATGAATATTTTGCTTGTCGCAAAATTTTGATCGAGGAAAGATTTGCTATACCGCCATTTAGAAAAGCTGATTACTTAAAATACAAACACGGCAAATACAATACTAGCTTTGCTATTGATCAAGCAATTGATAAAAAAATTGAACAATTCAAGAAAGCTCAAGAGCAATATCCTGAATGCGTAAAATATAAGATTGCCAGCGAAGAATTTAAAAACTGTACCATTGCCTATGACAATATGGATAAATGCCTACTTGGCATAAATAAAAAGAAATTCCATAAAGAGGTAGAAAATAAAATAACCTGCCAAAGACAAGCCTTTTTAAGATTCCCAAACGAAATGTCCAAAGATGTGGAGGATAATGAATCTAGGTTAAAAAAAATTAACTCAAGATCAGATTATTACAATAAAAATGATTTCATAGCTCTTGGCATAGGAGATATATCACAATTCAACTCCGAGACAGAGCAAAAAGATAAAGAAATACAAAATAGCGACTCGCAGCAAATTGAATCAACAAAACAAGGATTAATAAATTCCAATAAGAATCTTTATGCCAGATTTGAGTTAACTAAACTAAGAGAGCATTATATTAATATTTGTCAAAAAAATACCGATAGTAAGATCAAAAAATACCAACAATCACTCAAAGATCGATGCCTTGCGATTATTAAAAATTTTCAATAGAGATTAATCTACCTTAAGAAGGATATATTTTACAAATAGACAAGAGTGGTTTTTAGCTTAAAAGACGAAGTAGCTATATGGGGTTATATATGGGACTTGGTATTATATTTCTACTAAGTAGGAGTGGCTTTATTTAGCAACAGTAACTGATCTTTATTCAAGGCAAGTTGTTACTTGGACTATGTCTAGTAATATGAAAGCACAATTATAACAAAAGCATTTTTAATTAAATCTTTGGTAAAATATTTTTGAATTTTAAAAGCCGTAGATCAATTTTAAAATGTCACGGCGTTATTCTGATCTGTCAACCTTTTTTCGGACACTAAATTAAGCAGATTTTAAAGATTTTCTATTAACTTTTTCAAACTCCACTGGTGCTAAATAATTATTAGCAGAGTGAATCCGAATTCGATTATAAAAAACCTCGATATATTCAAATATTATATTTTTAGCCTCCTGTTTATTTTTAAATTGATAATGGTTGGTAAGTTCAGTTTTTAAGGTATGGAAGAACGACTCAGCAACGGCGTTATCCCAGCAATCACCTTTTTTGCTCATACTTTGAATAATTGCGTGATCCTTCAAAATAGTTCTGTGGGAATCAGAAGCATATTGACTTCCTCTATCAGAATGCCAGATCAAGCCTCTCGATGGCTTTCTCTTCCAAATTGCCATCGTCAAAGCATCATTAACTAATTTAGCCTTCATATTATCAGCCATCGACCAACCAACAATTTGTCTGGAATAAAGATCAATCACCGTTGCCAAATAGAGCCAACCTTCTTTAGTTGGAATGTAGGTGATATCACCAACCCAATATTTATCAGGCTGGATAACATCGAATTGCCTTTGTAGCAAATTAGGTGATATCGTATTATTATGCTTTGAATCAGTTGTAACTTTGAATTTACGTTTAGTCTTACAAACAAGACCAGCAGATGCCATTAATCTGCCAATTCTTTTTCTACTGATTAAAATATCATTTTTAGCTAGAATTTTGACAATTCTTCTAGTTCCATAAACATTGCGATTAGACACAAAAACTTCTTTGATAGATTTTGTTAATTGCTGGTTTTCTATGGCTCTATTGCTTAAACCACGATTTAACCAGCTGTAATAACCGCTACTGGAAACCTTCATAAATCGACACAAAACCAGAACAGGAAAATCACTATTGTTATCCTTAATCCATGCGTACTTTACTGCGATGTTTTGGCAAAGTACGCGGCCGCTTTTTTTAACAAATCACGCTCCTGTTTAACCAGAGTTAGTTCTTTTTTAAGTCGCTTATTTTCTTCAAAACAAGTGGCTTTATTATTACTCATATTTTTTTGATTAATTTGATAAGAATCTGAATATTTTGTTATCCAGTTATGAAGAGTATTGTGATTAATACCTAAATCCCTGGCAGTTTGGGCAATAGGTTGATCTGAATCAACTGCCAACTGAGCAGATGATACCTTAAATTCCAAAGGATAATTGTTGCGAATTTTGTTGGACATAGTTTTGATATTTCTTTGTTAAAAACTGTCCGAAAAAAGGTAGCCACTTCAATAAATGTTGGGGTTATATATAAATAGATATGCTTATACTAAGTTAGCTAGCTAAAATAGGCTTATAATCCAACTCCTTGCTTTCAATCAATAATCAGTGCTTTTCTTAATAACAGTAATGAAGAGATGTTATTATTAATCTCTAAATATTGATGATATTTTTCCTCGCCAAATTGTTCAACGATTTCCTTTTTGATTCTCTCATCTAAAAATCCTTCCAAAGATTTTTTCACAAAAAAACTTTTTGATCTCTCTTCAAGATCTGCTGCTAAATTTAGTTTATTTAACAAAGTTTCAGAAATTGTACATGATAATGTTGTTGCCTTGATTTTGTTATTCATAACAATACTTATATATGTTAGTAGTAGTAGTAATAATAATAATATTATTATAATTATAATTTATCTACTTTTTGTCAATCCTTAATAATCATATTATAACTTATATATGTTAATAATATTGTATCCATATTTATATTGTTATCAACATTAAAACCAATAAAGACAAATTACTATATTGACTAACAATATTTACTCAATATTTAACTTCCTATAAGCAGCTTTATAG
>DDCV01000017.1 GCA_002335845.1 Rickettsiales bacterium UBA1997
ATTGACGGATCTGGGTTTAACATAGACTTTACTAGCAAAAAATATCATTGAGTTTGAAATGAAGCTTTTAACTCAATAAATCAAGCTATGAAATGTCTAAAATGTTCCAGTATTAATGTTTGCAACAATGGTAAAATGCAAGGAATGCAGCGCTATAATTACACAAAAGGCAGAAGCTCTAAAGACAAATCATTAAAAATGATTGGCCTTAGAATTATATTTAGAAGGGCTGGGATTTAGGTCAATAGGCAGACTTATAAAGGTTAGTCATATCAGTGTTTTCAATTGGATTAAGCAATATGGTCAAAATCTGGATTTATTACAAAATGACCATGCAATATGTGTTGCCAAGATAGATGAAATGCATAGCTACATTGGTTCAAAAAAAACGCAATCTGGATCTGGATTGCAACTTGATAGATATGCAAAAGAATTCGTCAGTCTCACTATTGGCGATAGATCAACAAAAACTGGAAAAGAGCTTTGGAGGGGAGTAAAAGATAGGGCTAAAGGATTTATTGTGACCGATTACTGGAGGCCTTATGAAAAATTCGTTCCAAGAAATAAACATACTCAATCTAAAGCCTTAAACCTACACAGTTGAAGGTTACAATAGTTTATTTAGACATTTCCTGGCGGGAATGAGAAGAAAAAGTAAGTGCTACAGTAAATCACAAGAAATGCTTGAATATTCTGTAAAATTACTCATGATGAAGGAAAATGGGCTATTATCTATGTTAGATTAACAATACTCAAACTATAAAGGATAGCCTAGTATATTTAAAAAAAATAATTGCATTAATACCTTTTGGCTCGAATATCGATATTTATGATATTTTGTTTGAATGGTATTAATTATCTATGAAAGTTATTTTTTTAATCTTTGCGCCGGGTGCAAAGATTAAAAAAATAACATTTTTCATCTTTAAAATTTTTAAATTTAAGATGAAGCAGCATCACTATTAAGAACTCTATCACATTATAGCAACATAAGCAATAGCAGAAATTTAAAACCTAATGACATTTTCTAATCTAAATCAAGAGCAAGCAGATGCGGTGCAAACTACCGATGGTCCCCTTTTAGTTTTAGCAGGAGCGGGCACGGGCAAAACTCGAGTTTTAACCTCGCGCATTATCAATATTGTTAATTCACACTTAGCCTCGCCAATGCAAATTTTGGCGGTAACTTTTACCAACAAGGCTGCCAAAGAGATGAAGGAAAGAATGGCGCGCGAAATTGGTGATCAGGTTAATAATTTATGGGTCGGCACTTTTCACTCGGTGGCGGCCAAAATTTTGCGCAGGCACCCTGAAATTGTTGGCTTAGGCTCTGATTTTACAATTATTGACGCTGATGATCAGGGTCGGCTTTTAAAGCAAATTTTGGCTGATTTTAATATTGATACCAAGCAATTTCCAGCCAAAGCTTATTTGGGCAAGATTTCACGCCTCAAGGATGCGATGGCTTTTCCACAAAATGTCAAAGAAGACGAATCTGGCGGATTACCGAAGCTAAAAGCAATTTATGAATCTTATCAAACCCGCCTAAAAGCTATGAACGGTGCAGATTTTGGCGATTTGCTGCTTTATAATATCGAGATTTTTAAAAACGCTCCCAATATTTTAGCTTATTATCAAGATAAATTTCGCTATATTTTAGTTGATGAATATCAAGATACCAACTCCAGCCAATATCAATGGTTATTATCACTAGCAACTTTGCATCAAAATATTTGCTGCGTTGGCGATGATGATCAATCGATTTATAGCTGGCGTGGCGCTGATATTAAAAATATTTTGCGCTTTGAGGAAGATTTTGCTGATGCTAAAATTATCAGATTGGAGCAAAATTATCGCTCTACTTCTAATATTTTAGACGCCGCTGATTCGGTGATAAAAAATAACAAATCAAGACATGGTAAAAAGCTGTGGACCGAAGTGGGGCAAGGATCAAAGGTGACATTAGCAGCTTTTATGGATGACAGATCTGAAAGCGCTTTTGTGGCTAATAAAATTGCTGATATCTTGGCGGCTAATAAAATAAAAGCTGATGAAATTGCAGTTTTAGTGCGCGCTGGCTATCAAACTCGATCTTTTGAAGAAGCCTTTATTTCTGTATCAATACCTTATCGAGTGATTGGTGGCATGAAATTCTATGAGAGAATGGAGGTGAGAGATTCAGTCGCTTATATGAGAATTTGCGCCAATTTAAATGATGATTTAGCGCTGAATCGCATTATCAACAATCCCAAAAGAGGAGTTGGATCAACAACAATTGCCAATATTTTGCAATATGGTCGCCAAAATGATATTTCTTTTTTTGCCGCAATTAAAGAGTTGCTACAAAATGGCGATATTAAAGGTAAAGCCAAAGATTCTTTGCAGGATCTTATTAATAAAATTGCTAGCTACAATGAACAAATTAATGATGCGAGCTTGGGTGAAATGGCCAAAAATATTTTGCAAGATTTTGGCTATATCAATATGTGGGAAAGTGAAAATAGTGTTGAATCCAAAGGTCGCCTAGAAAATATCAATGAATTTATTAATAGTCTTGATGATTTTTCAACCATGACTGAATTTTTAGAATATATTTCTTTGGTTGAAGCCAAGGATGAAAGAAATGTTAGCGGTGAAGCGGTTAATATTATGACAATTCATGGTGCTAAGGGCTTAGAATTTGACATGGTTTTTGTGCCGGGTTTGGAAGATGGAGTTTTTCCAAGCGGAAAATCTATTGAAGAAAAAAATGGCGTTGAGGAAGAAAGAAGGCTTATGTATGTGGCAATAACTCGTGCTAAAAAAGATTTGATTTTATCCTATGCTAAAAGTCGTTATGTTTATGGCTCCATGCAGACGCAAATTCCATCAAGATTTCTTAAAGAGTTGCCACAAAATCAAATTGATATGCAAGATGCTTCGCGAAATAACTTTTCCCATTTCTCAGGCTTAGAAAATGATTTTTCCCAAGGCTATGGTAAGTTTATTGCTAAAAAACCTAACTATAAAGATGTCACTGATTCTATGGAAGGTAAGCGCATTTTTCATCAAAAATTTGGCTATGGTACAGTGATTGAAGTGAATGGCAATAAGCTTTCAATTAATTTTGAGAAAACAGGTAGTAAAATATTGATGAAAGATTTTGTGTCTTTGGCTGATTAATACCAAATCCAATATTTAATAGAAATTTAAGTCAGGAATTGGCGTAATGCAGTTAAAAATTAACTAGTTAGTGCGCGGGTTAATAAAATCTACTCCACAGTTACAGATTTTGCTAGATTTCTAGGTTGATCAATATCGCTACCCTTGTACAGCGCGACATAGTAGGCCAAAAGCTGCATTGATATTATTGGTAATAATGCCTCTTCAATAATGCCGCTAATATTGCCAGTGATAATAGCTTTCTTGCTATATTTAGCAAAACGACTTACTCCCGTTTTGTCGCTTAAAACTATTAATTTCCCGCCCCTAGCATTTACTTCAGCAGCGTTGGATAGTGTTTTTTCAAATAATTCGCTAGATTCATTGCGTGGAGCAACAACTATTACTGGCATTTTTTTATCAATTAACGCAATAGTTCCATGCTTTAATTCACCAGCTGCTATGCCGTGAGCATTGATGTAAGAAATTTCGCGCAATTTTAGAGCTGACTCAAGAGCCGTAACATATGAAAGGCCGCGACCAATATACAAAGCATCTTTTGATTTGGAAAGTGATTTAGCTATTGATTTAATTGGCTTTATTGCCTCATCTTTTAGCAAATCTTGCATTTTTATACCACATTCCAAAAGCTGCCTAATAAAGCCCTCTTTTTGTTGCTGCGATATTTTTTCTTTTATGTCGGCAAAATGAATAGCAAATAATGATAATATAGCAATTTGTGCCGTGTAAGCTTTGGTTGAAGCTACGCCAATTTCTGGGCCAGCAACAGTGCGAATAACCAAGTCAGAAAGTTGAGCCATGGAGCTAAAAGGGGCGTTAACAATTGATAGAATTTTTTGATTATTAGCCTTAGCATATTTTAAGGCAGCCAGACTATCGGCAGTTTCGCCCGATTGCGAGATAAAAATCATCATATTATTATCATGAAAAACATTTTTGCGATAGCGAAATTCTGAAGCAATATCAACTTCAACTGAAATCTGCGCCAATTCCTCAATAAGATATTTGGCTGACATGCCCGCATAATATGAAGTTCCGCAAGCAATGATAGTAATTTTCTCAATCTTTTTAAGATCAAAAGGAAAATTGGAAAGGTGAATGGAATTATCGCTTAAATTGATATAGGTTTGCACAGTTTCTTCAATAACTCGTGGCTGTTCAAAAATTTCTTTAAGCATAAAGTGATCAAAGCCATCTTTGCTAATTTTAGCCTTGCTTGATTGAATAGTTTTAATTGGGCGCTTGATGTCTTGATTATTTTCATCAAAAATAATTATTTTATCTTTATAAATTAAAGCAAAATCACCATCTTCAAGAGTGATTATTTTATCACTATATTCACTGAGCGCATAATAATCAGAAGATATGTAATTCTCGCCTTTTCCTACTCCAATTACAAGAGGCGAACCTTTCTTAGCAACCGCAATAACATCTTTTTGCTCTTTAAATAGCACGCCCAAAGCAAAAGTTCCCTCCAAATCTTGACAGGCTTTTATTAGCGATTTTCTAATATCATTTTCTTTGTCAAAGTGATATTCTATTAGATGTGGAATAACTTCGGTATCTGTTTGACTTAAGAAATTAGACTTTTTCTTGTCTAGCTTTCGTTGAATCTCTTGATAATTCTCAATAATACCATTGTGAACCACGCAAAAACGCGGAGAATTATGAGGATGAGCATTTATTTGACTAGGAATTCCATGAGTTGCCCAGCGGGTATGGCCAATAGCAATGTTGGAAAACAGATTAGTTTTATATAATGATTCTTGTAGATTGACTATCTTACCTCTTTCCTTAACTACCTTAAAAACGCCATCTGTTAAACCACAAATTCCTGCAGAATCATAGCCTCGATATTCAAGCTTTTTTAAGCCATCTAGCGTAATATTAACTGCATTTTCACTACCAACAGCCCCAACAATGCCACACATAATATATTGATTAAAATTATTATCAAATTCTACTTTTTGCTAAAATATTATTAACCAGCACACTAGCTGCTTAATATTTTAATAAAAAGATGAAGCTAAAATTTAATAAATACCAACCTATTTTAAAAATGGTTTTTGGTATTATATAGCTTTAAAATATATGTAAATTGTAATCTTTGGTAATTTGCTAGCGGATCAAAGCCTCTTTTATACTAAGAAATATTTTAGATAAAAAGATATGAGTGAAGTGGCAAGGGATCTCCCTAATATATACCCATTGGCGTTGAATTTATATTTCTAGAATCATAAGGATCAATATCTTCGCCGCGGGTATCCTCTTTATATTCATCTTCGCGCAATATACTATCACTCAATTTAAAAGCTTCAAAAAATATATTTTCACGCGGAGTTTTTGGCGTAGCAATTTTACCTGTATTTCTATCAATCTTAACAAATTTTACAGAGCTTGGGATGCGAAAAGGGGTTGACGGCTTATCTTTTAAAGCTTTTTTCATAAAATCAATAAAAACTGGCAAGGCTAATGATGATCCAGTTTCTTTTGAGCCAAGGCTTTTTGGATTATCAAATCCAATATATACGGCCGCAACTAAATCTGGAGAAAATCCTGCAAACCAAGAGTCGTAAGAATTATTTGTGGTTCCTGTTTTACCGCCGATAATTTTATCTACTGACCTAGCCCTAATCGCCGTCCCTCTATCAACCACGCCTTGTAGCATGTATGTTATTTGATAGGCCGTGGCTGGATCAATAATTGGCTCCTTAATATCCTCTAAAAATGGTACCGCAATATTTTTGATATCTGTATTTTGATTAATATCTAACTTACAATAGCTGCAGACTCTTGTGTCGCGACGATGGATAATTTTGCCATTACGATCTTGGATTTTTTCGATCATTTCAGGAATAATTTTTTTGCCCCCATTAACAATCATCGAATAAGCAGTAGCGAGTTTTATTAAGTTAGTCTCACTTGATCCTAAAACTAATGAATAAATTGGTTGCGGGTCATCATTAATACCAAATTTTTTGATAGTTTTAGCAATTTCATCAAGCCCAACCTGTTGCGCCATCCTAACAGTAGTAACATTGCGCGATTTTTCTAAGCCGACCCTAAGAGTAGTTGGTCCATAGAATTTGTCAGAATAGTTTGTTGGTTTGTATGGTGGCAAATCTGGTCCTTGATCTAGCGAAATCTCCTCATCAATAACTATTGAAGCAGGTGTAAAACCATTCTCAAGTGCCGCAATATAGCCAAAGGGCTTCATGGTAGACCCAGTTTGTCTAAAAGCTTGAGTTGCTCTATTAAATTGATTCCTAGCATCAATATAAGCTCCTGACATTGCCAAAATTCTACCTGTATGTGGATCCATCGCAATAAATGAACCATTAACTTCAGGAATTTGTTTTAGAAAAAAGGACCTTTTATATTTAGAAAAATCAGATTCATCGCCACTTTTTTCTTCAATCACACCATCTTGCATCATCAGATGCTTTTGATCCTCCTCTACCAAAATAATATCGCCAACATTTAAAACATCTGTTGCAAAATTTGGCACTTCACCCTTTTTATCAGTATCAATATATCGCTGTGCCCACTTAAGATTGTTCAGAGTTATAAAGCCTAATTTACCATCTGAAGTTCCCAAGAAAGCTTTATCGTTGACAACTTTAAGAATTGCAGCCTTTGTCCAATCTGCTCTAAAGTCTTTTTCAGGTGTAAATGCTTCCAGATCCTGACGCCAGTTTTTTATATTTTTTATCTTAGCAAGAGGCCCACGATAACCATGTTTAACATCATATTTTTCTATGCCATTTTGCAAGGCTTCCTGAGCAATAATTTGCAAATCTGGTTTTAGAGTTGTTTTCACTGATATACCATTTTCAAAAACATCGTCAGATCCATACATTTGCGTGAGTCTTTTTTTAACAGAGTCAGCAAAGAAATGTGCTTCGGTAATTGAATTATCTTGATTTTCGGTAAGCTTGATTGGCTTTTGAATAGCTATATCTCCTTCTACATTATTTATAAAGCCCTCTTCTACCATTCTTGATATCACCCAATCCCGACGAATCTTAGCTTTTTCAATATTTTTCCGAGGATCCAATCTCGAAGGCGCTTTTGGCAAAGTTGCTAAAACAGCAATTTCTTCAATTTCTAATTCAGAAATAGATTTATCAAAATAGCTTTGTGCAGCTGCAGCAACACCATAAGAGCCAGAGCCAAGATAGATCTGATTTAGATATAATTCTAAAACCTGCTCTTTACTGAAGTTGCGACTCATTCTAATGGCTAAAATAGCCTCTTTAATCTTACGCTCAATTGTTCTATCATTGGTCAATAAGAAGTTTTTAACCACCTGCTGCGTTATGGTTGAGGCACCGCCAAATTTATCTTCACCACTCATTGATGATGATAAATTTTGCATAGCGGTTCGAATAATAGCCACAATATCAATACCAAAATGATTATAAAAATTAGAATCCTCGGCGGCTAAAAAAGCATTTATAACATTTTTTGGAATTAGATGTATTGGTATGAATATTCTTTTTTCTTTTGAAAACTCAGTAATCAAGCTATCATCGGCCGCATAAATACGGGTTGTTATCATCGGCTTATATTCTTTAAGTTGCCGATAATTTGGCAGACCTTCGCCATAATGCTTAAATACCAAAACCAAAGATATTATCGCCAGAATAAACATGGAAAAGCCAGCGAAGATGGTGAATTTCAAAAATTTTTTCATCGAATAAATAGTGCTTTTGTCAAAATTTTATACCATTTTAGGCAAAATATTTAAGGATAAAACTATTATAAAAATCACTTATATATTATGAATATAATTCAAGATTTTTATCACAAGCTTTAAACCAAAAGATGCATCATAAATGCTAACTTATGAGATTTAAATGATCTTTATCTAAAGATGCAAAGAGGATTATTAACCCGTGTATAACTAGTTGACAGATTAACAAAAAATACTGCAGTTAAAAGTTAACTAGTTAGTGCGCGAGTTAATTAATACATGATTAAAAATAAAATTTGGCATCTAATTGGGATTTAGTCAAGTCGATATTATACTAAACTTCTGCAGTCAAAATTAACATAGTTTATGAACTGGTTAATATATCACTTTTGCTTAGAAATGATTTTGATTAAGTTACTAGTTTTCAAGTTAAAATTGTGTTACTGGGTGCCTAGCAAAATATTGATCTATGGCACTCACTAGGCTTTTAGCGACCTTTCGTCTATAGCTATAACCATTAAGTTTTTTTTCTTCGCGATAATTGGTAAGATAACCCAGCTCCACCAAAACGGATATCATGTCAGGCGCTGTCAATACCACAAAGCCAGCAAAGCGATGGGCATTACGCAAAATATTGATATTGGAATTTTGCATTGAATTAACTGAAAATTTTGCAAAACGCGCTGAATAGTTCATACTGTCGCGCTGCGACATAGCAATCATGGTTTTGACAATATCTTGACTTGCGCCAGAAAAATTAATGCCACTCAAAATATCAGCTCTATTTTCTTTGCGTGCTAGCATTGCAGCTTGCTTATCCGATGATTTTTCTGATAATGTATATATAGAAAATCCCGAAACTTTTCTATTGTCAGCAGCATTAGCATGTATTGATAAAAATAAATTAGCTTTCTTTTTGCGAGCTATTTGCACCCGTTTTCTTAGAGATATAAATTCATCATCATCACGCGTCATATAAACCTGATAACGCCCACTTTCCTTGAGTTGCCGATAAAGTTCTTTCGAGTAAGATAGGGTGATATTTTTTTCCTTAGTTCGTAAATAGCGACCAATTGCTCCGGAATCCTTTCCGCCATGACCAGCGTCAATAACGATGATTGGCTTGATATATTTTTTTTGTACTGTGTTAATAATATTTTTTGATCCATTCTCCCCGTCAAATTCTCCAATTTTATTGGCAATAAAATCAGAAAAATCAACTTTTGACATCTGCTTGTCGCCTTCCTCTATTTTTTCTTTCTGATTATCAAGCGATTTAACTTCAATTGATATTTTGTAAGAGTTCTGATCTGTGGACAAATTATTGGTAATTTCGCCAATTTTTATGGCCTTTTTAAGATCCAAGACTAAGCGCAACTTATCTTGAGATATATTGCTGCGTAGCTTTTTAAAGCCCAATGAAGTTATATCTTTTTTAAAATATTTACCAAACTTAACATCTGGTAAATCAATTACTAATCGCAAGGGGTCTTCAAGGGTAAAGGCTTTTATTTTAGAGGAAGATGATAGATGAAGAGTTATTTTTTTATCATCAAACTCTATTTTATTCAGTAAAGAGCTGGCAAGAGAGGCGTTCGCAAAATAAAAAAGGATAGATATAAAGACTAATATCAGCCTTATTTTGCTAGAAAATATCATTTTATACCATTTCCATAAATTAATTTTTCTCTTAAAAAATATTTTTTCTTTTAAATTTTATTTTTAATTGCAGATGAAGATGAATATTTCAAAATTAAGAATAAAAAAGAAAAAATAAATTTTAATTAAATATAGGCGGAAATTAATATTATAGACTTTTTATATTTTCACTATTTTGAATTGAAACCGTTTTAATATCCGGACAAGTTTTCGCTATAAGGCCGCATAAAACCTTACCAGATCCAACCTCAATTGCACGCTCAACATTGTTTTTTTGCATTAATAATAAAGATTCACGCCACCTTACCGAGCCAGTTATTTGTTCAACTAAAAGCTGCTTTATGATATTTGGATCCTCAACTAAATCAGCTGTAACATTGGCAATTAATGGGATTAGAGGTTTTTTTATTTCAATATCAGCTAAAGCCGCTTTCATTTCTTGACTGGCATCGTGCATCAACTTTGAATGAAAAGCACCACTAACAGGTAGAATTATAGCTCTCTTAGCACCAAACTCTTTGGCTAAAGCAGTGGCTCTCATAATAGCTGACTTTTGGCCAGAAATAACAATTTGACCCACTGAATTATCATTAGCTATTTGGCATATTTCTTGTTCTGCGGCTTTTTCAACAAGCTGATTAACAGCGTCAGAATCGAGACCTAAAATTGCAGCCATAGCACCTTCACTCTTTTGACCACATTTTGCCATAGCCAGACCTCTGATTTTTAGTAATTTTGCAGTTTGCTCTAACGTTAAAGCTTCTGCAGCACAAAGGGCGGAATATTCCCCCAAAGAATGTCCAGCGACATAAGAGCATAAATCTGATATCTTATAACCAAACTCTTGCTGCAAAACTCTAATAATAGCAATAGAAACCGCCATCAAAGCTGGCTGAGCATTTTCAGTTTTTGTCAACTCCTCACTCGGCCCTTCAAACATGATTTTGGTTAGATCCAGACCAAGAGATTCATTAATCTCGGCAAATACTTCTTTAGCTTGAGTAAAATTTTGCTGCAAATCCTTACCCATGCCTACGCTTTGGGAACCTTGTCCTGGAAAAATTAAAGCTGTTTTCATTTAAAAAATTAAATTTGAAATTGATAATAGACGTCAATCTGTCAGTAAAAATTTATTTTTCTATATAAATATTAAACCCATATCCGTCAATAAAAAGCTAATTTA
>DDCV01000107.1 GCA_002335845.1 Rickettsiales bacterium UBA1997
ATAACTGTGTAAATTAAGAAATATCATGTCTAAATCTAATAGAAAAATATCATCATCAAATTTACCTATAGCAGCTATAAATGATTATTAAATCAGGTAAATATCTTCTTTAATTAATCAATGAGATAAAAAAATAAAATTATAATCACATATTTAAGCTTTTCTACTAGCGATGGCTTGCTTGATATTGCCAATTGCCTTTGCTGGATTAAGCCCCTTAGGACAGGTTGTGGTGCAATTCATTATTGTATGGCAACGATATAATTTAAAAGGGTCTTCGAGATTATCTAGTCTTTTTTCAGTAGCTTCATCTCTTGAGTCAGCAATCCAGCGATAAGATTGTAATAATGTTGCTGGACCAAGATACTTATCACCATTCCACCAGTAGCTAGGGCAAGATGTTGAGCAGCAGGCGCATAATATGCACTCATAAAGACCGTCAAGCCTCTCTCTTTGCTCTGGAGTTTGAAGCCTTTCTTGGTTTGGATTATCTGGCTTGGCCGATTGCATCCATGGCTCTACCGATTTATGTTGTGCATAAAATACACTTAAATCAGGAACTAAATCTTTAATCACTGGCATGTGAGGTAGTGGGTAGACTTTAACATCACCCTTGCAATCATTTATTGACTTGGTACAAGCTAAGGTGTTAGTGCCATCTATGTTCATAGCGCAAGATCCGCAAATACCTTCGCGACAGGATCTTCTAAATGTCAATGAGCTATCATGTTCAGCTTTAATTTTAATTAGAGCGTCCAATACCATTGGTCCACAATCATTTAAATCAACTTCGAACTTATCAAGATATGGATTCTTTTTTTCAACGTCCTCCGGATCATAGCGATATATTTGAAAAGTCTTGACGGTTTTTGCTGATTCGTTAGCTTTGAATTTTTTACCAGCTTTTTTATCAATCACTGAATTTTGCGGTAATCTAATTTCTGCCATAGTTTTTATTAATTATTGAAATATCGTTAATATACTCTTTTTTTAGGAGGAAAAGCCTGAACTCTATTAGACAAAGGTTTTAAAATTACTTCTCTGTAGTCAATTTTTGTTTTACCTTTTTCATCGCACCACATTATAGTGTGCTTCATCCAATCTTTATCATCGCGATCTTTAAAATCTTCGCGCGCATGAGCACCTCTACTTTCTTGACGATTTAATGCTGAAGATATAGTAACTAAAGCTTGTGAGCGAAGATTATCTAGTTCCAAAGCTTCTATTAAATCACTGTTCCACACCAATCCTCGATCGGAAATCTTAAGATCATCAAAGCTATTAAATATTTCAGTCATTTTTTTAACTCCTTCTTTAAGAGTTTCTTCTGTTCTAAAGACCGCAGCTTTTGCTTGCATACAATTTTGCATATCTAGCCTAATTTTAGCAGTAGAATTTTTACCATCGGCATTTCTTATTTTATCAAGCCTGGCAATCGATTCTTCTCCGGCATTATCTTTTAAATTTTCTTGAACCGCTCCAGCTTCAATAGTTTCGCTGGCGTGCTTTGCGGCGGCGCGTCCAAAAACCACAAGATCAAGTAGTGAATTAGAGCCCAATCTATTAGCACCATGAACTGAANNTGAAACACAAGCTGCTTCACCAATAGCCATTAAGCCTGGAACTATAGAAGTTTTACCTTTTTTAACATCCAAAACTTCACATTTATAGTTAGTTTGAATGCCGCCCATATTATAATGTACAGTTGGTATAACTGGAATTGGCTCTTTTGTAACATCGACGCCAGCAAAAATTTTAGCAGTCTCTGAAATTCCTGGCAACCTTTGATGAAGAATTTTTGGGTCAAGATGATTTAGATGTAGATATATATGGTCTTTTTTAGGTCCAACTCCACGACCATTGACAATTTCCATTGTCATAGCGCGAGAAACAACATCTCTACTTGCCAAATCCTTGGCATTTGGAGCGTAGCGCTCCATAAATCTCTCGCCTTCTGAATTTACAAGATATCCGCCTTCACCACGAGCTCCCTCAGTAATTAGGCATCCGGCGCCGTAAACCCCAGTTGGATGAAATTGAACAAACTCCATATCTTGCAAAGGTAAACCAGCGCGCAAAGCCATAGCATTTCCATCGCCAGTACAAGTATGAGCCGAAGTTGCTGAAAAATAAGTGCGACCGTACCCACCAGTGGCCAATACTACGGTTTGCGCTTTAAAGCGATGAATTTTACCATCAAGTAGGGAGATTGCGATGACGCCACGACACTTTCCTTCTTCCATGATTAAGTCTAGGGTAAAATATTCAATAAAGAATTGAGCATCATGCTTCAAAGATTGTTGGTAGAGCGTATGCAATATAGCGTGACCAGTTCTATCTGCTGCAGCGCATGTTCTTTGTGCTGCGCCACCTTCACCGTAGTGAGTTGTCATGCCGCCAAAAGGTCTTTGATATATTTTGCCTTCTTTGTTTCGAGAAAATGGCACGCCGTAATGCTCAAGCTCTATTATTGCTGCCGGAGCCTCACTGCACATATATTCAATAGCATCTTGATCACCAAGCCAGTCAGACCCTTTTATAGTATCATACATGTGCCAGCGCCAGTCATCCTCTCCCATATTGCCAAGAGCTGCTGATATACCACCTTGAGCAGCAACTGTGTGGGATCTAGTTGGGAATACTTTGGTTATACAAGCGGTAGAAAGACCTTTTTGGGCCATGCCGAATGTAGCTCTTAGTCCCGCACCACCAGCTCCTACAACTACAACATCAAATTCATGATCTATAATTGAGTAATTTCCTATTTTCTTATCTGACATAATTATTTTATCCGATTAAATGCAATCTTATGATTGCTAAAATTCCCGCTATTGCTGTTGAGATTGAAAGAAAATGAATAAACATTATATAAAAATGCATTTTCATTTTGTTAGAAATGTAATCTTCAATTATTACTCTCATTCCCAAGGATCCATGGTAAAGAGAGGCTGATATGAGTAATATGCTCATAACAGCATTAAAAGGGTAGGCGAAGAATACTGGTAAATAACCCTCGGGATCTTGAGCAATTTGCACACCAGAAATGCATAGCCATATTACCAACGGGATCATTGCAACAGCTGAAACTCTTTGATGTATCCAGTGCAAGGCTCCGGTTTTGGTTGATGGTGCGATTTTAATTTTTTTCATGATGATATATTAACTTAGTAAGTTTTTAGATAAAATGAAATTGCGATAGTCATAATTGTAAAGAATGCCGCTAAAAAAATTACAAGATAACCATTTATCTTGGAAGTTTTAGGGTCGAAACCCTTATCTATATCCCAAAACAAATGACGAATTCCATTAAAAAAGTGATAATAAAGTGCTGAAGTAATAATAAAGATAGATGAAATAAACGCGACCTTCATTATGCTTTTACTCCAGCAATCGCATTTATCTTCGTTGGTGCCAATGTTAATTTGGTATGCGTAATGTACAATATACCAGCAAACTATAATAACCGCAAAATATAAAGCCACGCCGCTAGCGCGATGCATAATAGAGGTTAGAGAAGAAATATTCCAGCGATAAATCTGAATATGTGGAGAGGTTGGCCTTTTATCCATAAAAAACTAAACTAATTTGCTTTAAAATATAAAAATACTTTCTATTTATTAAGAATAATATTTGGTTTTTACAAGTAAAAATAGATCTGATAATAATTATCATCTTAATGGATTAGTAGTATGGCAGATTTAAATAAAAATAATCATAAAAAAATTATACTAGGTATTGGGTCTAATTTAGGAGATAGATCAAGATTTATTGAAAATGCTATCTATGAACTACAGATTGATTTGGGGCTCAAAAATATTAAAAAATCACAAATCATTGAAAATTCCGCCATGCTTTTACCAAATTCTCCCAAGGAATGGAATCAAGATTTTTTAAACATCGTGATTTCAGCTGATATTAATATAGTTCAATCATCTTCTTCAACAGTAGTTTTTGAAGATATTTTAAAAACTATTAAGAATATTGAGAAAAGAATAGGGCGCATTGAAAGATCTAGATGGGCTCCAAGAGAAATTGATATTGATATTTTAGCGATTGATAATTTTCATATAGCAATTGATGACAAGCTTTTTATACCTCATAAAGGATTGTTTGAGAGAGATTTCTTTATGAGTGGATTTAAAGAAATTGAACCTAAATTGTTTTTAAGAATCGAGAAAATATTCACTTGTCAAAAATCTATTAATTAGTATATGCAATACCAATAATATTATATATTATTTTTATTAAATATGTCTTGGGCTTAGAATTTATAATAATTTTTTGATCGTAATTTATGAATATCGAGCGTTATACCGAAAAATCACAAGCAATTTTGCAATCAGCACAAACTTTAGCTCTAGGTAGTGGTCATCAAAAGTTTTTGCCACAGCATTTATTATCTGCAATGGTAAATGATTCCGATAGTTTTGCTATTAATTTACTTAGTTTGGCTGATAGCAATATTGAAATTTTAAAAGCGCAGATTGAGCAAGATTTATCAAAAATAACAAAAGTTGAAGGCGACTCTGGCAATATAACGATGTCACAAGAATTGGCTCGAATATTTATTTTGGCAGAAAAATTATCCGACAAAAATTCAGATCAATTTGTTACGCTTGAAAGAATGTTGCAAGCTATTTTGGAAGATGATAATAATGAGTCAGCCAAGACTTTAAAACTGTCTGGCGTTTCTACGCAATCTTTACAATCTGCTATTACAAAGATTAGAGCTGGTAAAACTGCTACTTCCAAATCAGCAGAAGGAAGTTATCAATCTTTAGAAAAATATGCTCAAGATCTAACTAAGAAAGCTTTCGAGGGTAAGATTGATCCTGTTATTGGGCGTGATGAAGAAATTCGTCGCTCAATGCAAGTTTTGTCGCGACGCACCAAAAATAATCCGGTTTTAATTGGGCAACCTGGCGTTGGTAAGACGGCAATTATTGAAGGTTTAGCTCAAAGAATCGTTAATGGTGATGTGCCACAAAGCTTAAAAGGTAAAAAGATTATGGCTCTTGATATGGGTTCTTTAATAGCTGGAGCTAAATTTCGTGGTGAGTTTGAAGAGAGACTAAAATCTGTTCTTAATGAAATAGAAAATAATGATAATGTTATATTATTTATTGATGAACTTCATTTGTTGATTGGAGCTGGTAAAACAGAAGGCGCTATGGATGCTTCAAATCTATTAAAGCCATCTCTAGCGCGTGGAACTTTGCATTGTATTGGAGCTACAACTCTTGATGAATATCGTAAATATATCGAAAAGGATGCGGCTTTAGCGAGACGTTTTCAGGCAATTTATACCGAAGAGCCGACAGTTGAAGATACTATTTCAATTTTGCGTGGCATTAAAGAAAAATACGAAGTGCATCACGGTATAAAAATTAAGGATTCAGCCTTAATCGCAGCCGCTATCCTTTCTAACCGCTATATTACTGATCGCTTTTTGCCAGATAAAGCTATAGACTTAATCGATGAAGCTGCAAGCTCTCTTAAGATAGAGCTAGATTCTAAGCCGCAAGAGCTTGATGAGATGGATCGCAAAATTATGCAGCTTAAAATTGAAACTCAGGCTTTAAAAAAAGAGGAGGATCAATCTTCAAAAGATCGCCTTACCAAAATTAGCGAAGAGCTGAAAGGTTTAGAGCAGAAATCTGGTGAAATGACTTCATCATGGGAAGCTGAAAGAATGAAGCAGGGCAGGGTTAATGAATTAAAATCCAAGATTGATCAAGCTAAATTTGAATTAGAAAAAGCTGAAAGAGAAGGTGATTTGGCAAGTGCCGGAGAATTGCGTTATGGCAAGATTCCACAAGCGCAAAAAGAGCTTGAATCTCTTGAGGCATCTGTTTCTAATGACGTCATTCGTGAGTCAGTTGGCGAAGATGACATTGCCTCTATCATATCTAAAACTAGCGGAATACCAATAGACAAAATACTATCTGGTGAAAAAGAAAAATTATTAAAAATAGAAGATTTACTGCGCAAAAGGGTTGTGGGTCAAGACGTGGCGTTAAAAGCAATTTCTGATTCAGTAAGAAGGTCAAGATCTGGTTTACAAGATCCTAATCGCCCAATAGGTTCATTTTTGTTTTTAGGCCCAACTGGAGTTGGCAAAACCGAAGTGTCAAAAGCTTTGGCAGAGTTTATATTTGATGATGAATCGGCCTTGTTGCGAGTTGATATGAGTGAGTATATGGAAAAGCATGCTGTTGCAAGATTGATTGGAGCGCCTCCAGGATATGTTGGCTATGATCAAGGTGGAGTTTTAACTGAAGCTGTGCGACGCAGGCCTTATCAAGTTATTTTATTTGACGAGGTTGAAAAAGCTCATCAAGATGTCTTTAATATTTTATTACAAGTTCTTGATGATGGTCGCTTAACTGATTCACAGGGCCATGTTGTTAATTTTACCAATACTATTATTATTTTAACTTCAAATTTAGGATCAAATATCAAGATTGATGCTAGCGTTGCCAATGAAGATAAGAAGATGGCTCATGATAGAGTTATGGATGCGGTTCGATCGCATTTTAGGCCAGAATTTCTTAATCGCTTAGATGAGATTGTGATATTTAATAAATTATCACAAGAATTTATGACTGATATTGTTGATGTGCAGTTTAGAAGGCTGACTAAAAGACTTAAAATAAAAAATATTGACATAAATCTTGATCAATCAGCTCAAGAATATCTAGCAAAAAAAGGCTATGATCCAGCTTATGGTGCCAGGCCTTTAAAAAGAGTTATTCAAAGAGATGTTGAGAATATTTTAGCTGAAAAAATATTGAGTGGCAAAATAGAAGGTGGACAAAATATAGAAGTTAGGTCTAAAAATAATGAATTAGAGTTTATAATTAAAGACAATCAAAAAAATGAAAAACAAAAAATCAACAATTGATAAAAGTGAGATCGAGAAATTCTCAGCTATGGCTGAAGATTGGTGGGATCCTAATGGTAAATTTAAGCCTTTGCATAAATTCAATCCCTGTCGCTTAGGGTATATAAGGGAAAAAATTATTAATCATTTTAACTTAGATAAAAAATCGCTTACAGCATTGGGTGATTTAAATATAATTGATATTGGTTGTGGAGGTGGCCTAGTAACAGAGCCCTTAGCTAATATGGGTGCTAAAATGACAGGAATCGACGCTAGTGAAAAAAATATCAAAATTTCTGAAATTCACGCCCAAAAATCACATTTAAAAATTAATTATAAAAATTGTGCAGTTGAAGATTTAGATAAAAAATATAAGACCAGTTTTGATGTAGTTCTAGCCTTAGAAGTCATTGAGCATGTAAGCAATATTGATGATTTTATTGAGGAATGCACCAAGCTACTAAAGCCAAATGGATTGATAATTATTGCTACATTAAACCGCACCCTAAAATCACTAGTAACTGCTAAAATAGGTGCCGAATATATTTTAAGGTGGCTGCCAAAAGGAACTCACGATTGGAAAAAGTTTGTTAAGCCATATGAAATTTTAAAGAAGTGTGAGAATGAAGATTTAAAGTTCCAAGAAATTTGTGGATTTAAATATGATATTTTAAAAGATGAGTGGTCAAGAAGTCGAGATAACGATGTTAATTATGCGATGGTTTTTAAAAAGTAATTTAATTTCACTTTTTATTTATCTTTGATAACTTACCCCATTCTCTTTTATCTCATAATATATATTATGTAAAATAAATACAATTTGTTAAAAAAGACGAAAGACGTTATCTAGTTAAAGAATAAATATTTTGATTAATTGCTATTTTTTAAGTTAAAACTCTATTAACCTTTATCCACTCCTATCTTAACTGCATTGTCTAGAATGTGGCTAAGATTATTTAAAACCTTATCAGAGGTATATTTTTGCCAAAAATCATCATAAGCATTTTTTGCTAATTTTTTACTAAATTCTTGGTCATTATTTAGTTTTAATATAGCATCAGCAATTAATTGTGGCATTTTTTCAGCATCATCTTTGGAAACCTTTAGGCCATTAACTCTGTCTTGAATAATATCATTTGGACCCCATGAATTGCTGGATATTATTGGCGTTGAATATAACATTGCTTCAAGCAAAACTATGCCAAAAGTTTCTACAAAAGATGGTAATATGAAAATATCAATATTTGAAAAAAACTCTCTTTTGTTATCAACCCATCCCAAAATTCTAAAATTATTAGATAAATTAAATTCTTTAGCTAGATCTTTTAACTTTTCTTGATCCGGCCCTACTCCGCCAATAACAAAGTCACACTCTATACCTTTTTTTTGCAATATTACCATAGCTAAGATAATTTTATCAAAAAATTTGGCGTAGCATATACTTCCCAACGAGCCAAGTATAATTTTTTTTCTGAACTTTGGCTTTTTAAGCTCTCTAAAATTTTTTGGAACTTCAATCATATTTGAAATAGATAAAACTCTATTTTTATCCTTACCATGTTTAATATATTTTTTTGCAAAAAAAGAATTAACCGGCAATACAAAATCAGCTTTGATAAATTTTTTAGAATTTGAGCCGTGGTCAATAGCGACTATTGGAGTTTTTTTAAAAATAGCTTTTAAGGCAAAGCGACTCAATGTCATAGCTCTCCCCGAATGGCAAATTAAGACATCGGGTTTAAAGCAAAAAAATATCTTAGCTAATTTTAAAATTGAAAAAACATCGCCAACATTAGCGGCATTAACTTCGAAATATTTGCCACCTTTGCCTATTATTTCGTCAGCAAAAACCATATTTGGCTTTGATATAGTTATAACATCATTGCCTAAAGATATTAAGCCCGAAGTATAATCAATAAAACATCTTTCAACGCCAAAAATTTTTTTCTGATTTTCTGATTTTTTAAAGTTAAAAAGAATGTTGGCGATCTTCATAGATTATTATTTTATGATGTGAATCTTATTGGGAATATTTTTTCTTAGATATTGTATCTTGTCGCGAGATTTAACAAACTTCTTGTAATCATTGCCTTTTAACATAATTCCCGAAGAAGCTTTAACTTTTGATGGATTGATATGCTTTCCTCTCTTTAGCACCTCAAAATGCAAATGTGGACCGGTGGAGCGTCCAGTTGTGCCAACATAAGCAATGACATCACCCTGCTTTACCCTTGATCCTCGACGAAATTTACTGTTAAACCTGCTAGCATGAGCGTAGCTTGTTGAATATTGGCTATTATGTTTGATAGCAACATAGTTTCCATACCCACCCTTTCTTCCCCTATAAGTAATAATACCATCTCCGGCGGCTAAAATAGGCGTTCCTCTTCGTGCCGCAAAATCAATACCTTTATGCATTCTTGAGTACCCTAATATTGGATGCTTTCTCATTCCGAACCTCGAAGAAACCCTTGCGCCATTTATTGGCGTTCTTAGTAGTGATTTCTTTATACTGTTGCCCTTTTCGTTAAAATATTCTATTTGGTCACGATATTTATGCATAAACATATCAATCGTTCTATTGCTAACGCTAATTGATGAAAATATTATGTTTCCATCTTTAATTTTTTTACCATCTTCACTATAAAAAGCCTCGATTATCACTTCAAACCTATCACCAACCCTAATATCTCTTTGAAAGTCAATGTCATAGCTATATAAATTAATCATATTCATGACAGCGTTTGAGGATAATCCTAGAGCTATTCCATCGAGATATAGCCCGCTATTGATTGTGCCATAATATCTTTCAATAGATTTAACTAAATTAATTTTAACTTTATTGGACTTAAAAGATCCGTCACTTACTTTAGTGATAACAACTTTTTCTTCTTCAGATAATGGAATGGATAGAGATTTGAGGCTAATCTCTTGCTCAAGATTTTTATTATTATCTTTATTAACATTTAATGATAGCGAATATACTATATCCAACTTATTTCCTTGCGCAATGGAGCGCGGATCATATATTTTTTTCATCGCTGATAATAAAGAGAAAATATCATTCTCCTTTGCACCTAAATCTAGTAACACTTTAAGAATTGTGTCTCCGGGCTTTATTATGTAGGAAGTTGTTTGATTTTCAGATAAGTCAAACTTTATATCTTCTTCATCTATCTTGACATTAATTCGCTTTAAATTTTGATCTCTATTATATTTTGAACTATTGGAGTTGTTAAGAGTAGATTGTATGAATGAAAAGCCATTAATAGTAATAAAAATAATTATTATTGATAAAGCAGCGGGCTTAAAAAAGCGTAACTCTATTATAGAGTCAATTATAATAAATAGCTTTTGAATCAAGTTAAGTATGTTTTTTAAAATAGTTTTTTTCACTTAGGGAGTAAGAATTTTTAAAAATATTTGGAAAAATGAGTTATAATGCTATTTAACGTTAGAAATAGCAAAAAATTAGTAAAGCCAAAATTTATATTAAAATAATCTTATGCCGACTTGGTCTTAAAAAAGATAAGATCACAAAGCGATAATGATATTATTATAAAATATGAATTAGCAATAATTAGACCTATAACTAACACACTTTATTAAAAAGATTAATTTTTTAAAAAAAACTATTGCACTGACTTTAAAAATAGGTATCATGAGACCTTAGGATTTTTTTCCTAAATTTTTAGAACAAATTAAATGTTATCTATGACAACTAATAAAAATACTAAAACAAACAAAAAAACAGACATATTAACTAAAAGAATATTATTTAGAGCCTCAAGTGAATCAAAAGAAGTTGAGCAAAAAAAAGAAATAAAGCTAGACTCAATAAATATCAGGAATAGATCTAGTAAAAATGCAAAAGCATCGAACTTTAAAGTTGGCTCATATGCGGTATATCCATCTCATGGTGTGGGCAAGATATCAGGAACTGAAACCACAACGATATTAGATCAAAAGCTTAACTACTATCTGATATATTTTGAAAAAGAAAAGCTATCTATCAAGGTTCCGATTTCTTCTGCTGGTAGAATAGGTCTGAGATCCCTTGTAACTAAAAAGCAAATGGATGAAGTTTTTGTAACTTTACGTAGCGGCGTTAAAAAGCTAAAAGGCATGTGGTCACGTCGCGCTCAAGAGTATGAAACAAAGATCAACTCCGGTGATATAATGCTTTTGGCTGAGGTTATTAGGGATTTAACGCGTGACATTGACGATAGTGAAAGATCATATAGCGAAAGAATTATTTATGAAACGGCAATATATCGTTTAAGTAGTGAATATGCGGCTATTTATTCCGTTGATCTTGAGAAAGCAAAAGATCACGTTTTAACAATCGCTAAGGATAAGCTGAACTCAGAAGACAATTCTTCTAGCAGCGATGATTTTGATTTTGCTTTTAGTGACAAAGATGAGGAGGAAGATGAATATTCAGATGATGAGGAATATGAGGATGAGGATGATGATGATTTTGGTGATGCAAAATCAGCACGAGGCTAAAAATTAAGTTATTATAAATTATAATTTACAATAACTTTGGTGAAGTCTAAATCTTTATTATCGTTTTTTATTAAAACTCTATAAATAATGACCTCATCAACCTGCCTTTTAAGGTGGGACTTGGTGAGGTCATTAATAATTAGCCCTCTTTTTTTTCATGCAATATACTCTTAAGCTTAACAAAATATCAAAAACTTTTGGCCAAGGATCGCGTTATGTAAAAGCTCTGCAAAATATAGATCTTAAACTAAAAAGAGGCGAAGTCATGTCTTTAATAGGGCCTTCAGGGTCTGGCAAAACAACTCTACTTCAGATTGCTGGATTACTTGATGATCCAAGTTCTGGAGAAGTGATAATTAACGATAAGGAAATAAAAAATAATAACGAATCCACAAGAACGAAAATTAGAAAAGATAATATTGGATTCATTTATCAATTCCACCATCTACTACCAGAACTCTCTACTCTGGAAAATGTCTTGCTACCTTTATATATACAAGGCTATAAAAAAGCTGACGCCATCTCTAGGGCTAAGATAATTTTAGAGGAAGTTGAACTTGATAATAGAATGAACTTTTTTCCGTCACAATTATCTGGAGGGCAGCAGCAAAGAGTTGCTATAGCTCGAGCACTTGTTACAAAACCATCTGTTATTTTAGCTGATGAACCCACTGGAAATCTAGACTCAGATCTTTCTGAAAAAATATTTAATCTTATTTATCAACAAGTAAAAAAGCATAAATTATCTTGTATTATAGTAACCCACAATGAGAGATTGGCAAAAAAAGCTGATAAAATTAAGATACTCAAAGATGGCTTGATAGCAAAATAGTAAATATATCAATTTTGGCATTACATGATAAGGTTATTTTCAGCGATTATATCATTATTAATTTTATCCTTATCAACAAACTATTCCCACGCCAGTTCCAAAATGGCTTATGACAATGAATATGTGGTAATTTTACATGGTATCGCGAGGTCTAAAAGTCATATGCAGGATTTAGCTGATTATTTGAGTAATAATAATTATGATGTGATAAATATTGACTACCCATCAACAGATCACGACTT
>DDCV01000162.1 GCA_002335845.1 Rickettsiales bacterium UBA1997
AAAAGCAAATCGCTTGACGGTTTAGATTCTCTACTTTCAATCGCACAGATGCCTGCTGGTATTCCAGTGGCAACATTAGCAATTGGCGAAGCTGGTGCCAAAAATGCTGCATTAATGGCAATTGCCATTTTAGCAATTAACGACAAAGATTTATCCAAAAAATTGGCAGATTTTAGGCAAAAACAAACCAACGCGGTGCCTTTTGATGTTGAATAAAATTTTTATATTTTTTCTTTTATTACTAATTTTTAGCAAAATAGCCATGGCCAATGATAAAAAACATGACATATCTCACCTCACTTTGCTACAAACCAAAGTCACGCAACATGGCGGCACGGAGCAGCCATTTAATAATGAATATTGGGATAATAAGGCGGAAGGGATTTATGTAGATATCATTTCTGGCAAGGCTTTATTTTCATCAACCGACAAATATGATTCAGGCACCGGTTGGCCGAGCTTTACCAAGCCAATTGAGCAAAATGCTCTCACCTCAAAAACTGATAATACATTGGGCATGAGCCGTGTTGAAGTTAAATCCTCGCATTCAAACTCTCATTTAGGACATGTTTTTGACGATGGCTTACAAGAAAAGGGTGGCAAAAGATTTTGCATAAATTCTGCTGCATTAAAATTTATTGCCAAAGAAGATATGGTCGCTAAAGGCTACGCTAAATATCTTTATCTTTTTGACAATAATAAATCAAAATCATTTCATGAAAAGGCAATTTTAGCTGGTGGCTGCTTTTGGGGTATGGAAGATCTTTTTGCTAGTCTTGATGGCGTTATTGATGTTGTTAATGGCTATAGCGGCGGCTCAATTAAAAACCCAACCTATGAATTAATTAGTTCTGGCATTACTGGTCATGCTGAATCAATTGAAATAACTTTTAATCCAGCGCAAATAAGCTATGAACAAATATTGCGCTTCTTTTTGAAAATTCATGACCCAACCCAGAAAAACCGACAACAAAATGATATTGGTACACAATATCGCTCTGTTATTTTTTATTTAAATGAATCTCAAAAGGAAATAGCGCGCAAAGTAATTGAAAAAGCCAATGAATCTGGAGTATTTAAAAAGCCAATAGCAACTGAAATAACTAAATTTAACGAGTTTTACAAAGCAGAGGATTATCATCAAGATTATTTAAAAAATAATCCCAATGGCTACACCTGTCATAGCATCAGAGAAGAGTGGGAGTTTTAATACCAAAATCCATCTTTAATACTGCATTAGGAATGGTAATTTGTATTACTTGTTGAATAAAGCCGATTTATCTTGAGAATTATTTAGGCTTTTTTCAATTTTTATCTTAATTTCTTCCAAATCTTTTTTTGTTGCAGATCTATCAATAGCAAATAATTGATCGTGACAATAATATGTTATCTTTGAAAATGGCAATGGTATTTTAAACTTATCCCAGCTGTTCAAAACTTTAAATCTTGAAGATGAGCAGGACATAGCTAGGATTTTTGCGCCAGATATTCTAGCAATATTTGCTACATCGCCATTTATTTTTTGATTAGGACCTCTTGGTCCATCGGGGGTGATAGCTATAGCGCGGCCATTTTTTAGTCCAGAAAATATTTGTCTTATAGCGTCAATTCCAATACCTCGCGAAGATTTACGACCTCTTTGCGTTGAGCCAAAAATTGGAGCAAAACCCATTTTAGCCATAACTTTTCCAACAAATCTGCCGTCGCCATGCTTTGATACAAGGCTCATAAACTGATAATTGGGATAACTTCTATTTATTGCTCTAGAAAAAAATGGCGCCAACATTAGGCGATTATGCCAGCATAATATGATTAGCGGCTTATTTTGCGCAACTTCTTTTAGGGCTGGGTCAAGATTAATAAATTTTTTTCTTGAAGTTATATAAAAGAAATACATATAGCCAACTATGATCCAAGAGACAAAGCTTTGTATTAACCAAGAATAGAGAAATTTGCGGATTAATTGTTTAAACTTAACCCTCGCATCATACCATTCAAATGGTGCTTTGATACCTAAAAACTTTTTTGACATCAATATTTATATTTTTTGCCCGGTTTTTTGCCAATCTTTAATGAATATATCAAGCCCTTTATCAGTTAGAGGGTGAGACACGAGCTGTTTTAAAACTTTAGCAGGAATTGTTGCAACGTCGGCGCCCATTTTAGCAGCTGAAGTTATATGAATTGGATTGCGAATTGAGGCGACTAAGATCTGGGTTTTGAAATTATCATAATTATCATAAATCTCACAAATCTCACTAATTAGATCAAGACCATCTTGGCCAATATCATCTAATCTACCAACAAAAGGTGAGACAAATGTCGCCCCTGCTTTTGCTGCCAATATCGCTTGCGCCGCTGAAAAGCAAAGAGTGACATTGGTTTGAATTCCTTTTTTAGAAAAATAGCTACAAGCCTTAAGACCATCCATAGTTAAGGGCAGTTTAATGCAAACATTTTTAGCAATTTTACTTAAAATCTCACCTTCTTTTACCATACCCTCATAATCAGTTGCAGCCACTTCCGCGCTAACTGGACCATCAGTGATGGTGCAAATATCAGCAATTACTTCTTTAAAATCTCGCCCCGATTTTGCAATTAAGCTTGGATTGGTTGTGACACCATCAAGCAAGCCATATCCTGCCAACTCTTTGATTTCTGATATTTCTGCTGAATCAATAAAGAATTTCATAGTAAAATGATTTTGTTTTAATAAATTTATAGCCAACTATAATTGATCTAGATTAGAATCTAATCCAAGCTTTTTCTTAATCAACAACCGATATTTTAGTGTCGCAAAAATTTGCCGAAATACTTCTTCCAACAGCATTGAATGATTCTTTTACCTATTTATATCAAGGCGAGTTAGAGATTGGACATATCGCTAAGGTTGAGTTTGGCAAAAGAAAAATGTGGGGGCTGGTAGTAAAAATCGACCTTGAAAAGCCAGAAAATCTTGAGATAGAAAAGATTAAGAAAATTTTAGCGACCAAAGATAATATATTTATTAAACCAAGTTATGTTGATTTTATCTATAAATTATCTGACTATAATTTAGCCAGCAAAGGCTTGGTTTTAAAAGCTTTTATTGGCATTTTAAATTCTGATAAAACCAAAAAAGACATCACCCCGTTGCAACAAAATTTTGATAAAAATAACCTTCAACTCAAAAATTTACTTCCTGACCAACAAGAAATAGCCGATAAAATATGGCAAGAAATTAAACAAAACCCACAACAAAATTTTCTACTAGATGGCGTTACTGGGTCTGGTAAAACTGAAATCTATTTTGACTTAATTGCCAAAATACTATCTCAAAATACAAAATCACAAAGCCTAATATTGCTTCCCGAAATTGCCCTCACCTCGCAAATATTGATGCGCTTTAAAGAGCAGTTTGGCTTTGAGGCTGCTATTTGGCATTCAAAAATTACCTTAAAAGATAAGAGAGAGATTTTTTACGGCCTTAATAGCGGGTCGCTGCGTGTTTTAATTGGCGCTAGATCGGCATTACTTTTACCATTTTCCAACCTAAGACTTATAGTGATAGATGAAGAGCATGATTCATCTTTTAAGCAAGAAGATATTTTTAAATTTCACGCACGTGATATGGCAATATTATTAGCTAATATCAAGAAGATTCCTACCATTCTAACTTCGGCAACACCTTCCGTTGAGACCTACGCTAATGCTATAAATAACAAATATCAGCACTTTATTTTGAAGAAAAGTTTTGGTAGCAAGAATGATATTCAAATAGTTGATCTTCGCCAAGATAAGCTTGAGAATCAGAAATTTATTTGCTCTATTTTAAGACAAGAAATTGCCAAAAAATTATTAGAGAAAAAACAAATTTTACTTTTTATCAATCGTCGCGGTCATTCTCCAGTAACTATCTGCAAAAAATGTGGCCAAAAATATCAGTGCCTAAATTGTGATTCAAATTTGGTTTTACATAAGCATAAAAACCAATTAATTTGCCATTATTGCTCTCATCAGGAGCAAAAGAAAGATATCTGTAAATTTTGCAATGAGGAAGATTCTTTAGTGTCTTTGGGTGTTGGTGTTGAAAAAATATTGGAAGAAGTGAATGAGATTTTTCCACAAAGTCGTACAGCATTAGCAACTAGCGATGTTATAACTAATTTTAAGAAAGCTGATGATTTGGTTCAAAAAATATTAGCCAATGAAGTCGATATTATTATTGGAACGCAAATGATTGCTAAGGGTTATGACTTTCCCAATTTAGCTTTGGTTGGTATTGTTGATGTCGATTCCATGCTTTACTCTTCTGAGTTAAGGTCTTTGGAAAGGGTTTTTCAAATTTTACAACAAGTTATCGGCCGCTCGGGTCGCAGAAAAGAAAAGGGTAAAGTTATAATACAAACTTTTAATCCCAAAAGCCTAATTTTTCAATTCATACAAAGTGACAATAAAAAAGATTTTTATGATTTTGAACTAGAAAATCGTAAAATTGGTGAATTTCCACCATTTGGCCGTATGGCCAAGATCGAAATTAGCGCCTTTAAAGAATTTGAGGCTAAGAATTTTGCTAAATATATCATTCAAAAATTTCCGATTAGTGATAAAATAGAAATTTTTGGCCCAACTCCAGCAGCAATAACTAGACTCAAAAATCGCTATCAATTTTTGATTAATATTAAATCTGACAAAAAAGTAAATTTACAAAAATTAATAAAAGATATTTTACAAACCATAAAAACTCCAAATAATATTAGAATTAGAATTGATATTGATCCTCAATAAAACTATCGATCTATAAAGCCTGGCTAAATCTTAATATATCTAGCATAATAGCACTTCTAAAGATGGGAATTGGTATAGCTGGATTTGCCTGCCCCTTCTTGTTGTTAGCAAAAAATTTTCCTGAATAAATGTCACATATTTTTTAGATATTAACCCATCCACTAACTAGTTGACCTTTTAACCTAAAAACGGCACTAGCCTCC
>DDCV01000020.1 GCA_002335845.1 Rickettsiales bacterium UBA1997
TATAGAAGAGGTTATAAATTTTCTACATATGCAACATGGTGGATCAGACAAGCGATTACTAGATCTATTGCAGACCAGGCAAGAACCATAAGAATTCCCGTGCATATGATTGAAACAATTAATAAACTAAATAGGATTCAGCGAAAATTATTACAAGAAAATGGTAAAGAGGCGAGCCCTGAAGAATTAGCTGAACATATGGAAATGCCAGAAGACAAAGTTCGAAGAGTTTTAAAGATTGCAAAAGAACCAATCTCAATGGAATCTCCAGTAGGTGATGATGAAGACTCTCATCTTGGTGACTTTATAGAAGATGAGCATGCACAAAAACCACTAGATGAGACCATAAGCACCGGGTTAGCTGATTCAACAAGAGATATATTGTCTAGTTTAACTCCAAGGGAAGCTAAAGTGCTTCGTATGAGATTTGGGATTGAAATGAATACAGACCATACTTTAGAAGAAGTCGGTAAACAGTTTGATGTGACAAGAGAACGTATAAGGCAAATTGAAGCAAAAGCATTAAGAAAACTTAGGCATCCGTCTAGGGCCCACAATCTAAAAAGTTTCCTAGATAATGAGTGATATAGCAATATTGGCAGCTGGTTGTTTTTGGGGTATTGAAGATAAATTTGGTTCTGCAAAAGGTGTTGTTGAGACAGAGGTTGGCTATATTGGTGGAAAAACTAATAATCCAACATATAAAGACATATGCCAAGGAGATACATTTCATGCTGAGGCAGTCAGAATATTTTTTAACGAAGAAGAAATTAATTTTGATGGTCTCTTGGACTTATTTTTTGAAATTCATGATCCTACAACGCTCAATAGCCAGGGACCTGATTTTGGTACACAGTATAGGTCAGCAATATTTTATCAAAATGATTTTCAAAAACTTTCTAGTGAAAATAAAATAAAAGAATTGAATAGAGGTAAGTTTAACAATAAAATAGTCACGACTCTTGAATATAGTGATGATTTCTGGATAGCCGAGGAATATCATCAAAAATATTTAAAAAAAAAGAAATTTAATTTTTTTAGTAAATAATCGGGCCTGTAGCTCAGTTGGTTAGAGCAGTAGACTCATAATCTATTGGTCGGAGGTTCGAGTCCTCCCGGGCCCATTTTAAATAATTATAAAGAATTTTGTATAAATATATAACAAAAAATAAATTTGTAAAATTAGTTACTAAAATTTCCTTAGCCTTACTTATTTCATCACCGATGATAAGTGAGTTTCACTTGCATTTTGACGAGCATGAGAATGAAGAAAGTCATCAGTGTATAACATGTCATTTGAGCTCCAATTCTTCTCTTCCTGACATAGGCTCAAATTTAATTTTACAAATTTTTGGTATTTTTCTCGTTGTATCATACTCACAGTCTTTTTTAATAAGTAACAATCAAAAATTTCCATTTAATTCCAGGGCACCGCCTCTTTTATAGAATTCAATTTAATTTAAATTAATTTATAAAGGAGACATAAATGTTTAAAAACATTCTTATAGTTTCTCTATCATTTGTATGTATTAATGTAGTATCAGCTGAAGAACTGAGTGATATCAGTGTTACATCATCTGAATTTACTAACTCAATTAATGAGAGTAAATATCCGCTGCATATCATGCAAAATGAAGAGATAAATGTTAACAAAAGTATCGGGGATAATCTCAAAGGATTGTCCGGATTATCAAATGCAGATTATGGTGCAGCTGTTGGGCAGCCTGCAATAAGAGGTTTAACTGGCAATCGAACAAGATTGCTTTCAAATAATATACCTATAAACGATCTCAGTAATTTAAGCGGGGATCATATAAATAATATTGATTTGAATAATATTTCACATATAGAAATATTAAGAGGACCTTCGTCAATATTTAATCGCGGTGGAACTAGTGGCGGCATTATTAATGTCATCACAGACATAATAAGCGAAAATAAATATGACAATGAAGTTATAAAGCTTGATTACACAACAGTTAATAATGGATATGGGCATAATTTCTTATTTAAGAAAAACTACTTAAATGCAAATATATTCTTTTCTATTAATAACAAGCATATGGATAACTATAATATACCTCATGGCTCTCTTCTAGGTGAGACAGGGTTGGAGCTAAGCACGCTTGCTAACTCAGACCATAAAAATCAAAATACTAGTTTTGGTCTATCTTTCCCAAGAGAATGGGGATACTTTGGTTTCTCTTTTGAGAATACGGATGGCGTTTATGGTCTTCCATATCATGCCGAAGAAGAAGAGGAAGAGGGGCATCATGAAGAAGAGGAAGAACATAGATTATTTACAAAAACTGAAACTGAAACATATACTTTAAAAGGTAAATTTAATACAGTTTCACTTTTTAATTCTATTGACTATTCTTTTAGAAATTCAAACTCTTTTTTAAAAGAGCATGAAGAGGATGGAGCGGCATCTTTAAACAGCAATAGCACATCATTTACTTTCAATTTTAATTTAGATGATGAGTTATATGAAAAAAGATTTCTCCTTCAGTATGGTCATACTAAGTCTCCGATGACAGCAGCTTATCTGCCATCATCAGAAGCATATGGAAGATCAGCATCTTATTTCTTAAGGACTAAAAATAGACCATATGAAATAGATTTTGCTGCTAGATATGAATCTAATTCTAGAGATAGCAGTAGTCAAAGATATGGAGATACATCCTTAAGCTTTGGTACAAGTTTAGCTGCTAATCTTGGGAAATCATTCATATATAATATGAATTATGCTCATATATCTAGAAGTCCATCTGTAGCTGAATTATTTGCAAATGGCGTGCATGGAGCTACCTCAAGATATGAACGTGGGAATAATAGAATTTCAAGAGAAGTATCAAGAAATATTGAATTAGATTTAGAATATAATTTTAATGATATAGATGTAAACTTGAACTTATATCGAAATAATATTAATAATTTTATTTACTTGAAAGATGAGTCTACAACTACTAGTGGTAAGACTGATGCAACTTGGAGTCAAAAAAATGCAGTGATGCAAGGTTATGAAATATCAATGTCTAGCTCATATATAATAGGAAATGGTGACCTGTTAGTAACATTGAGCAGAGATGATATTTCGGGTGTATTTGATGATAATACATATATACCTCGATTAAGTCCTGCTAAAAACACTTTATCTCTAAAGTATGAAAATAATAAAAGTAATACTTACTATGCGGATCTTATATATACAGAATCACAAGGTGACATGTCTTCTATTGAGACCAAGACAAATTCACATCTTGATTTAGATATAGGATATTCTAAAAAGATTACTTATAATTCTAATAAAGATTTAGTATTCAATATTTATGGGAATAATATTCTAAATAATACTATTAGAAACCATTCATCTATAGTTAAAGATCATGTTCCCGTTCAAGGGACAAATTATGGGATTGATGTATCTATGAGATATAACTTCTAACATACAAGGTCACTGGCAAGAGGATTAAGTATTTTCTTGCCAGTGACTAATATTTAAAAATACTAAGTAATATAATATCTAGTAATAGTCTAACTCAAAGGAATGGCATGAAGATAATGAAGAAAGAGCTTATACTCAAAAAAAAAATAGATGCGCTTAATAAGCACCCATTACTCTCTAAGAGCAATGTATTTACAGAAGATCATTTGAAGATATTTATGGAATTCCATGTCTTTGCAGTTTGGGATTTTATGTGCATTGTAAAAAAATTACAGAGTATGATTTGCCCGTCATCGACACCTTGGTATCCAAATATTTTTTCTAAAAATGGAATAGCGAGATTAATAAATGAAATAGTTATGGCTGAAGAATCAGATGAAATTTCAGATGGTATTTTTATGTCACATTTTGATTTATATTTATCTAGTATGAAAAATATTAATGCAAAAACAGATATAATTGAGTCTATAATAAATGATGTCTCAAAAAATAAACTAAGGGGTTTTGATAAATACGATCTAGAGCCTGAATGTTTTAATTTTTTAAATGAAAATAATAAATTACTGAATACAAATGAGCTTCATATTATATCTGCATTATTCACATATGGTAGAGAAACAACTCTGCCTGGAATGTTTGAGCAACTATTAGCAAAAATCGGCTGGTCTTCAAAATATGATTCCCTGAAACTTTATTTAAAAAGACATATTGATGTAGATTCAAATAGGCATGGGCCATTATCATTAATATTGTTTGAAAAATCATGTGAAAATAATGATTTAAAATACAACCAGGCTTTGGATGCGGCAATTAAGAGCATAGAGATCCGATATGATTTATGGACAGGTATTCACAAAAAAATAACCTCTATGAATCCATAAATTTTAAATCATCTAAACATAAATACTTTTTTTAATTATAATTAATTCTTACTAGTTAAGGATGAAGCTAAAACCAGATCCTCGGGGAGAGACAACTTTGAGGAGTTTGACCTAGTTTTAACCATCATATATATAAGGAGGGGTTTTCCTTTACATATAACAGTGCATATACCATGCCAATTATTAAAATTTTGCTATCTATTAAGGTAAATAGGTCATGCTCTCTATTTTCAGAATGTCTCTTATTAAGGATTAATTATGTGATTGATATATTTTGAGTATATGAGATTTTTTGGGTAAAATTTGTATTGAGTTTATATTATTATATGTTAATATTCTTATATACACCTCCGTATAAAAGAGCTAGTAGAGATACTAGCTTTTTACCTTAAATACAGTCCCAACTTTAATCTCAAAAGAATTAACATTATTTTCTGTGTTCACACCAAATAATACAGATATTGCACGAATTGTATTACCATGAGAAACCACAAGAATATTCCCAGATTCAGGCAACTCATCTATAAAGGGTTTGACACGTAAGCTTACATCTTTCAAACTTTCGCCATTGGGAGGGCTAGTTTCCCAACCTCTTCTAGCTGCATAATAATTATCAACACCTTCGGATAATTTTACTTCTTCTTTATTCTTGGCTGACCAGTCACCATAACTTCTTTCTTTAAGCCTATCATCTATTTTTATCTCTTTATCATCAGATAATATTTGTGCTGTGGATAGTGCTCGTTTTAGAGGTGAAGAGTAGATATGATCAAATATGACTCCATAAAGCTCTTCCTTTAGATCATGTGCTTTATGTATACCATGTTGTGTTAAATCAGGATCATGCCATCCTGTGAAAAGTTTTTTCTTGTTATATTCTGATTGAGCATGTCTTGCAAACCAAATAGTTCTAGCCATAGTTATTTATCATCCTTTTTATTATTATTTTTATCAACATCATCATATAAAACAACATCACTATTACCACGATTCTTGGTAAGAATACGTGCAAAAATAATTCCAACTTCAAATAAAAACCAAATTGGGATCGCTAATAAGGTTTGAGAAATAACATCTGGTGGTGTTAAAAACATCCCTATTACGAATGCTCCAACAATAACATAAGGTCTCTTTGTAGACAAACTTTTAGGAGTACTGACATTCGTTAGAACTAATAAAACCGTAATTACCGGAACCTCAAATGCAAAACCAAATGCAAAGAAAAGTGTTATCACAAAATCCAAATACCTACTGATATCTGTCATTACAGCGATTCCCTCAGGGGCAATGCTAATAAAAAAAGCAAATATTAAAGGGAAAACAACAAAGTATGCAAAAGCTGCGCCTAAATAAAATAATATGCTGCTAGACACAAGAATCGGTAACACAAGCTTTCTTTCTTTTTCATAAAGTCCAGGAGCTGTAAACATCCATAAGTGGTATAGAAGGAAGGGAATTGATATAAAAATAGATAAAATCATTACCAGCTTAAATGGAATAAAAAATGGAGAGGCAACATCAATTGCTATCATGTTGCTTCCTTCTGGTAGTCTTGATATCAAAGGCTCAGCTAATTGTGTATATATTATGTCTGAAAATGGAAATAATATTATAAAAAAAATAAGTACAAATAATAAACATTTGGAAATTCTTGATTTTAGTTCCTGAAAATGGGGGACTAAAGATTTGAAGGAACTATTTATTTGATCCTTAGAATCCATTATTTATTATCTTCCTCTTTCTTGTCGCTAATTTCTTTCTGTAATCTATCCATCGAAGATTTTTGGTCATCTAATAACTTATTGATTTGATTGCTAGGCTCTTCTGTTTCACGTTGTATAGAATCTTTGAGCTCAAAGAAATATCTTTGAAATTTTCCAAACCATTTCCCTAAATAACCAGCAATTGCTGGAAGCCTTTCTGGCCCAACAACAAACAATAACAGTAAAAATATTAGGAATAATTCCCAAAAACCTATATCAAACATAGGGCTTACTTACTATCTTCTTTTGCAGATTTTTTTGCAGAAACAGTTTTACTACTAGCATCATCTTCTTTTGATGACTTTTTAAAACTTTTAATAGCTGTTCCTAAGTCTGACCCAACATTTCTAAGTTTTTTAGTTCCAAATAAAACAACTACTATAATTAATATTAGTAATATTGACCATGGTGATATGCCGCTTAACATCTTTAGTACCTCATTTTTTTCTTAATCTTTTTTCTTCCAATCCTGATAGACCGAATCTATTTTCAAGTTCTTTAAGGATATCATCTGATGATATTCCATTCAAAGTTAATGACACCAATGTATGAAACCAAAGGTCAGCAGCCTCATGAATAATATGGTCGCGATCAGAATTATTGACCGCATCTATGTATTCGTTTGCTTCTTCTATAATTTTTAAATTTATAGACTTATTCCCTTTTTTATACAGTTGTGAGACATATGAGTCTTCCGATACATTGCGTTTTCTATCATTCAAAATATCTTCTAGCTTTCTAAGAATATTTGATTTAGTGTTTTCAATCATATTACTAGGTTAGCACAAATTGTTATATTCGTACTAAAACTCCATGTTTTTTCATATATTCCTTAGCCTCTTGAATTGAGTATATTGAATAATGAAATATACTTGCAGCTAATACAGCATCTGCCTTGCCAACTACGACAGCATCTCTTAAGTGCTCTAGCGTTCCAGCGCCCCCAGATGCAATAACAGGTATAGATACTTCGCTAGAAATAAGATTTAATAAATCTAAATCAAAACCTTTTTTAGTACCGTCTCTGTCCATGCTAGTTAACAGTATCTCGCCTGCACCTCTATCGCATAGTTCTTTGGCCCACTGGAAAGCATCTATTTCTGTTGAATTTCGCCCTCCATGAGTATAGACAGTCCAGTTGCTATTATTTTTGTTTTGCTTAACGTCTATTGCAGCCACAATACATTGTCTACCAATCTTGTCTGTAACCTGATTTATTAAATTTGGATTAGCTACTGCAGCACTATTTATGGCAACTTTATCTGCACCTGCGCTTAAAAGATTTAACACATCATTATAATTGGAAACACCGCCTCCAACAGTTAGCGGAATAAAAACTTCACAAGCTACTCTTTCAACAGTTTCTATGATTGTTTTTCTAGCCTCATGCGTTGCTGTGATATCTAAGAAAGCAATTTCATCCGCACCTTCTTGGTCATAACGTTTAGCTACCTCAACTGGGTCGCCTGCATCTACAATATTTATAAATTTAGTTCCTTTAACTACACGGCCATTGGCAACATCTAGACATGGTATTATTCTTTTATATAAAGACATTAGTTTTTTTTAGATAATTTAATTGCATCTTTGAGATTAATTTTATTTTCATATAAAGCCTTACCGATAATTACACCAGATATTTTAATTTCATTCATCCCACAAAGATATTTAATATCATCGATTGAAGTTACACCCCCGGAAGCAATTAATGGAATACTAGAAAAGCTCAAAATATTTGAAATCTCTGAAAAATTCATTCCCTCTAACATCCCATCTTTGCTTACATCTGTAAAAACAATTTCTTGAATGTTGTCAGATTCTAAAATTTTAATAAAATCTTGCAAGGTAAAATCTGATGAATTATTCCAGCCATGAACAGCTAACTTGCCATCCTTGACAGCAAGGTCAATTATCACTTTGTCTTTAATATCAGATGGTATTTTTTTTAAAAAACTTGGGTCTGAAACTACACGAGTTCCAACTATAACTTTATTAATACCAATATTAATATATTTATTTATACTTTCAATATCTCTAATTCCACCACCAATCTGAATATAAATATCTGGATAACTATTTCTAATCTCGGCAATAATATTATAGTTAATAGTTTTTCCAGATTTCGCTCCATCTAAATCAACTATATGTAAATTCATAGACCCTTGGTCAATCCATTTCTTTGCTACATCTAATGGGTTATCAAAATAATGAGTTACTTGGCTATAATCACCTTTAGCAAGTCTTACGCATTTACCCCCTTTAATATCAATTGCTGGAAGTATTTTCATTAAATCTCACCATTCCAGTTGATAAAATTTTCAAGCAATCTTAATCCCATCTTGGAACTCTTTTCAGGATGAAATTGAACTGCTGCAATATTATCTTTATAAAGTGCTGATGCAAAATCTAAATCATAATTAGTAGTTGATAATATATTTGATTTATCTAAAGGCTTCACAAAGTAACTATGCACAAAATAAAAAAATGCTCCATCAGGTATATTGCTCCAAAGAGGATGCTTACTTTCTTGTTTAACTTTATTCCATCCCATATGAGGAACTTTAAGATTTGAATTCATTTTTCTCTCTATGCTGAGAACTTTTCCATCCAAAATATTTAGACAGTTAGATCCTTCATTTTCCTCACTATGAGTCATTAGTACCTGCAAACCCATGCATATTCCTAAAAAGGGCTTTTGTGATATAACTTTTTTAAATTCTATAATATCTAAATTTTTATTAATATTGATCATGCATTCTGATGCCGCGCCTTGCCCGGGAAAGACGATATGAGAACAATCTGACAAATCATTGAGCGAATTAGTTATCTTTACCGTAGAATTTTTATCTAAAACTTTGCTTAAAGCTTTGCACACACTATGTACATTACCCATGCCATAATCAATGATAGCAATGTCTGCCATTAGATTAATTCTTTTGTAGACGGTATTTTGTCTGCTTGCCTTGGGTCGATTGTGACTGCCATTTTTAAGGCTTTGCCAAATGCTTTAAATATAGTCTCTGCTATGTGATGCGAATTACCACCTCTAATATTATCAATATGAATGGTGGCTTTAGCATGGTTAACAAAACCTTGAAAAAATTCTTGTAGCAAATCTATATCAAACTCTCCAACACGGGATCTTGGAAATGTGACATTAAACTCCAAACCAGGTCTTCCTGAAAAATCCAGAACAACCCTAGATAGTGATTCATCTAATGGAACATATGCTGAGCCAAATCTAGTTATACCTATTTTATTCCCAAGTGCTTTTTCCAAAGCCTGGCCTAGAACTATACCGACGTCTTCAACAGTATGGTGAGCATCTATTTCTAAGTCACCCTTGGCTAAAATTGTTAAATCAAACATACCATGCCGCGCAACTTGCTCCAGCATGTGTTCTAAAAATGGCAAATCAGCTTTAATTGACGAGTCACCTTGACCATCTAAATTTATCTCCGCTTTTATTTGCGTTTCTTTTGTTACTCTTTCAACTTGTGCTATACGTTTTTTCATATGATATCTATAACATATTATAAAGATTTAAGCCATGAATTTACAATATCTACCAACAAATTACTTTCATTTAAATAATTATGATCAGAGCCTTGAATTTCTATATTTTTTGAAAAATAATCATTTTTATCTTTAATCGCATTATTAAAAATAGACGCATAATCTTTTACTGAGCCATGATCATATTCTCCATAGATATTTAGAATTGGGATACTAATACCATCATAATCTAATTCATCAGCCATTTTCTGATTCTTATCTACTGCCCCTGCTCCAATTAAAATAAAACCAGATAAATTTTTAATATTATTTTTTTTAGCCCAAGAAATAAACATATGAGCACCACAACTATGAGCAATAATAATAAGCTTATTAGACTGTATCAATTTAATAGCAGATGTAATTCTTGCATCTGAATATTCAAAAATTTGTTTATATTCATCATAGGATTTACCTTTATCTAAAACAGGTAGCTGTAATGAGTAAGTATCAATACCTTCTTCAACAAATGATATTCTTAATGGATCTATAACATTAGGTTCTGTAGGATAAAGGCCTCTTCCATGTAGCAATAAAATTGAATACTTAGATTCACTATTTTCATTAGCAATTAAATTAAAGTTATTTTCAAGATCAGAAGATATTTTTATTATATCAGCATCAAAAATATACTCAATAATTTGAGTATTTATATTTTCTTCACGGATTTTACTTGGAATAATATCGGCATATATATCTGTTAATATAAAAAATACTAATATTAAACTGCAAGAGAATTTAAGATATAAGTTCATTGGGATTTGAAAATATTTCGAGAACTTTATTTGTAATTCCAGGCTCTAAAAGAGAGTGTCCGGCATCATTGATTATATTTATATTAGACCTTTTGTAAACCCGATGTAAGTCATATGCTTGTTTAAATGGACATACAATATCAAATCTTCCATGAACAATGTGACACTTTATATTAAGAATTTTATCAATGTTATTTAAAATTTGATTTTCATCTATGAAGCAGTCATTCATAAAATAATGAGTTTCTATTTTTGATAATGATTCAGAACAATCTGAAAAATTACCTATGACAGCTTTAGACGGTAATAGGGTTGAACACTTGCCCTCCCATTCTGCCCATTTTTTACATAAATTAAGACTAATATCTTTATTTTTACCATGAATTCTATTATGAAATGCTGTTAAAATGTTATTTCTTTCTTCAGCAGGAATATCAGAAATAAATGCATCCCAATGATCTGGATATATTTCATGAGCTCCCTTCTGATAAAACCAATTAATATCAGCTTTTCTACATAAAAATATGCCTCGTAATACAAGAGAGTGAACTAGTTCTGGATATTTTTCTGCAAATAATAATCCTAATGTAGAGCCCCACGAACCTCCATATATTATAGATTTCTCAATATTAAGGTGAGTGATAATTTTTTTAATATCATCAATTAAGTCTTCAGCTGTATTATTAATAATGCTCGCATAAGGTTTAGATTTTCCAGAACCACGCTGGTCAAATAAAATTATTCTATAAACCTTAGGGTCAAAGAATCTTCTATAAAAATAATTAGTGCCTGCACCTGGGCCACCATGCAAAAAAATAACAGGAATACCATTTGGATTTCCAGATTGCTCAATATATAGTTTATGAGTTATATCAACAGACAGATATTCATGTTTATATTCTTTTATATCTGGGAATAAGTTCATATAAATGATTATAAAGAATATTAAATAAAGTTAATAGCGAATGATTAACATTAAATTATATTACTGATATGGATAACTTTTGCCGTCAGGCCGTGTTTGAAATAGTCTAAGGCTCCACATATATTGGTCTAAATCATGTGAAATGATCTTCTCTAGCGCAATATTTATTGTATTAGCATCTTTTTGCTTATCATTAGATGGAAAGTTTTCTAATGGCTCACCAATATATGTTGTATATTTTTTAGAGGTAGGACAATAATAATTAATACATGGCATAACAGTGCAATTAGATAATTCCGATATCTTGCTTACAGAAATAAGCGTTGATTTTTTTTCATCAAAAAATTTTGAAAATACTGAATTATCTTTTCCTAAATCTTCATCACCAAAATAATAGAATATAGCTTTGCTTTTGAGCGCTTTTATTATTTTACGAAATGAAAAATTATCTCTTGGATATACTATAATATTGTCCATGTTTCTGCTACGAGCACTCCCAATAATCCAGTTTAATAATTTATTTCTAAATGGCTTATACATGCTTATCATTGGATATCCTGACAAAGATCTCCCTCCAAAATCTAGAAAAACAGAGTGTGCAACTAACAATATCACGCCTTTATCTTTAGCTAATTCTTTATCAAGAGAATCTTTATTGGAAATTTCACAGTTCTTTTGTAAGAATGAATTGCTTCTCCACCAGAGTAATGACATATCAACAAAAGCCCTTCCTAGGTAAGCAAAATATGCTTTGCAAAGATTATTAATTTCAACTTTGCTCTTACTCTTAAAACATAAGGAAAGATTTACTGTTACTATGTTTCTACGTTTAGAATTTGTTAAGAATATAATTTTACCCACAATGTTTCCCAATATGGTTCTAATCGTATTTGGTATAAAAGAAAGTAAAAAAGATAATAATAATAATAACCATGTTGGCCAATAATAAGGCAGTAAATACTTTAATGAAAAGTGTTCTCCATCACTTTTACTAATGTTTAAAGGATTAGTTTTAGATAAAAAAGGTTTTGCTTCATTTCCCATAATAGTATTAATATTTCCAAAAATATGGTGTCATCACAATCAATAATGTGAAAATTTCCAGCCTACCTAAAATCATTGCAAAAGATAAAACATATTTAGCAAATATATTGATATTTCCATAATTCAATGCAACATCACCAAGTCCTGGTCCAAGGTTATTAATACAAGAAGCCACAGCAGAAAAAGAAGTAACCATATCAAGCCCAGACATCAAAAGAAGAAATGATAGAGCTAAGTAAGACAAGATATAAAATATAAAAAAATTATATAGCGTTGCTGACGTTTCTTCATTTATAGTTGATTGATTTATACGTATTGGAATTTCTGCAGTTGGATGTATGATCTTAAGCAATTCTTTTTTCAATAACTTAAAAAGTATTATTACTCTTATTACTTTTAACCCACCACCAGTTGATCCTGCACATGCACCTATGAAACTTATCGCAATCAGTAATGATATGATAAATGAGGGCCAAGAATAATATGTTGTACTGGTAAAGCCAGATGTTGTTATGAATGATACTGACTGAAAAAGTATCTGCATAACTGTTAAGTCTTCATGTTTTCCAATATTTGCATATATGGTTATAATAACAAATACAAAAAATATAACCCAAAGATATGATTTAAATTCAGTATCATTAAAATATGCTTTAATATCTTTTGTTTTTATTGCCATGAAATGTAAAATAAAATTCAATGCTGAGATAAGCATAAAAAAAACACATATTAATTCTATTGAATTACTATCAAAATATCCAATGCTTGAGTTATGTGTAGAAAATCCACCAATTGCAATAGTAGAAAAACTATGCGCTATAGAATCAAATATTGACATCCCAGCTAGATAATAAGCGATGGCACATATTATGGTTAATCCCAAATAAATAGACCAAAGGCTTTTAGCTGTTTCTGCAATTCTAGGTGATATTTTATTATCTTTAATTGGTCCAGTAGACTCAGCTTTATATAAATGCATTCCCCCAACTCCAAGCATTGGTAATATCGCAAGAGCTAATATCACAATGCCCATGCCACCTAACCACTGTAACTCTTGCCTATATATTAATAATGAAGGAGAGAGTACATCAATATTACTAATTACTGTTGCCCCAGTTGTTGTCCATCCTGAAATTGATTCAAAAAAAGCATCTATAAAACTAAGAGATAATTGCTCATCAAACATAAAAGGGATTGAGCCAAAAAGGCTAAGAATAAGCCAAAATAAAACTACAATTAAAAAACCTTCTTTGGTTTTAATATCACTTTTAGATTTAATATTTGGCAGATACAAGATAAGACCAAAAAATAAGGTTATTAAAAAAGAATTTAAAAAAGTTTCAAGATTACCATCATTGTAAATCAAAGAAACAGAAATGGGTATAAAAAGCATCAAACTAAAAAGGATGAGCATTATTCCTATAATTTTTAAAATAATCGAATAATTCATATTCTAAAAAAAACCTACACTCACCTGAAACATTTTTTCTACTTTAGATATGTTCTTTTTATCTAAAACAAATATTATAACATGATCATTCGTCTCAATAATTAAATCATCATTGGCAAGTATGACAGATTCTTTTCTCACGATAGCTCCAATAACTATATCAACAGGTAAGTTTAATTCAGGTATTTTTTTCCCTACTAACTTTGAAGTTTTAGCATCACCATGAACAATGATTTCCATAGCCTCAGCATCACCTGTTGCAAGTTGATGAACGCTTACAATATCACTAGTTCTAACAGAAGCTAATAATGATCCAATTGTTACATCTTCAGGAGATACAACAACATCTATTTCTTTTGACACAAGATTTCTATAAGAAGATTTATTTACGATAGCTATTGTTCTTTTTGCACCCATATCTTTGGCAAGTTTTGCTGATAAAATATTCATTTGGTCATTATTTGTAACAGCACAAAAATAATCAACATCACTTATATTTTCATTATGTAATAACGACTCATCTGCTATGTCATTATTTAATACAACTGTAGACGATAATTCTTGAGAAACCTGTTTTGCAATATGTTTGTCTTTCTCTATAAGTTTTAAATTATAAATTGATTCAAGTTTTTTTGCTAACGCTGACCCAACTCTTCCTCCTCCAGCAATCATGACATTATGAGGCTTCTCGGTATTTTTTCTTAGCTCACTCATGAAGCGCATATTCTCTTCTGTTGCTAAAAAATATACATCGTCTCCTGGAAGAACAACAGTGTCACCATTGGGCATATTATGTTTTTTATCTCTATAAATACTAATCACCTTAACGTCAACATTGGGCATATGTTTTTTAAATTCAGATAACTTTTTTCCTGATAACGGGCCTTCTGGTAAAACAGTAACTGCAACGACTTGTACTAATCCAGATGAAAATTGAAAAGTCTGAAAAGCTCCAGGATGATCTAAAATATTTTTTACATAATCTGTTATTAATATATTTGGAGTTATTACTTCACTAATTGAAAAATGAGCTTTATCGAAACCATCTTCATCTCTTAAGTATTCGTTCGCTCTTAACCTTGCTATTCTTTTAGGGACATTATAAATTGATTTTGCAACATGGCATGCAGCCATATTAACTTCATCACTACCTGTAACTGCAATAACCATATCGCAATTTTCAGCATCTGCAAGTTTTTGAACTGAGGGATAAGACGCAAGACCATGAATTGTTTTTATATCCATTTTTTCTTGCAAGTCAGATAAAACATCTTTGTCATAATCAACAAGCGTAATGTCATTTCCATCATCCGAGAGTATTTTGGCTACTGATGAACCAACCTGACCACCGCCAAAGACTATGATTTTTTTCATTTCTTTTACTAGGTTATTTTCACGAGTTCATTCTACACCATATTAAGCTAATTATAATAGATATATGCTATTTATTTATGTAAATACTGCTTGATTTTGCGAACAAAAGCACTATTCGAGTTAAATAAGTCTCTTGTAGAGATTATATTCTTACCCGGTAATTGTAATTTTTCTATACTGACAGCACCATTGTTGGCAACAATACATAATTCATCATAATTAAACTTAATTATTGTCCCTGGCTCTTCTTTACCAACATATAATACTTGTTTGGCTTTCCAGATTTTAAGTTTAATACCAAATAATTCTGTTTCTGCTACAGGTCCACCTGTTAGAGATTTAATTTTGCAGCATATAGAATAAGGATCATGATCCCAATTTATAACAGCTTCGGCTTTATAAATTTTTTTAGCATAACTAGCAGAAAATTCATTTTGCTGAGTGAAACCAGATAAATTAGAATTTAACAAAAAAACTTCTTCAAGATGATCAACTGCTATCTGAGTGAGCTTATCTTCTAACAATAAAGCATGGTCATTCTCTTTAATATTGTATTCATAAGAAGCTATAATAGCTCCTGTATCTAATGACTCATCTATTTTAAAAAATGTTACACCTGTCTTTAGGTCACCTTTTTCCAAAGCTCTTTGTATTGGAGCAGCACCTCTCCATTTTGGAAGAAGAGAGCAATGAATATTTATTACCCCATATTTTGGCAACGAAATTAGTTCGGGGGGTAATATTTTTCCATAAGCATATACAATGTAAAGATCAGCATTATAAGATTTCAATGTTTCAATAAATTTTTTGTCACCAAGATCTGCAGGATATAATGTATTTATATTTTTACTTTCACTAAGTAAACCTACTGGAGTTTTTGTTCTTCTATTATTCTTGAAATTTTGAGTAACAACAGTTTGAACAGCATGTTTATTTGCTAGTAATGACTCTAAAACTTTACAAGAATATGATGGGCTTCCAAAAAATATAATATTCAACTTAATTTATCCAAACTGTTATATTGAATAGGGAACGCCTTTCCTGGCAGATAATATTCCCTGTGATATTTGCTTTTTTATTTTCTTAGCTATTCTGTCTCTCTTAATATCAGATATATAATCAACAAATAATTTTCCATCAAGGTGATCAATCTCATGTTGTATGCACACTGCTAAAAGTCCATTGGCATTAGACTCATGTAAGTCCCCTTTTAAATCATGAAAGCTATAAGTAATTTGATTAAACCTCTCTACTGGTTCATAAAATCCAGGCACTGAAAGGCAGCCTTCTTCAAAAACTATCTTATCTTCTTTAGAATTAATTACTGGGTTAACAAGAAATAATGGCTCATTCCTATCTTCGCTTATATCTATAACAATCAGCCTTATTTGAATATTAACTTGAACTGCAGCTAAACCAATCCCTTTACACTCATACATCGTATGGAGCATGTTCCTTGCAATTATATTAAGATTATCGTCATATATATCAATACTTTTGCCTTTTTTCCGCAATCTATTATCTGGAAAATGCAGCACATTTAATAACTCCATAATTAATGATTCTCAAAAATAGTTGTAAATATATTCATTTTAATAGTATAAAGTAAAAAAATGCATATTTATAAGAGTTAGAGTTAAAAATGAAAAATTTATTAATTGTGGAGTCACCCACTAAAGTAAAGTCAATACAAAAGTTTCTTGGAGATGACTACAAGGTAGTCGCTTCCGTAGGACATGTCAGAGATTTAATGGCTAGCTCAAGAAAAGGGATTGATGTAGAAAATAACTATTCTCCTGTTTGGTCTATCTCAAAAGATAAGAAAGACATAATTAATGATATAAAAAAGTATTCTAAAGATGCTGATACTGTATATTTTGCTACTGATCCAGACAGGGAAGGTGAAGCAATCTCTAAACATATATATGATATTTTAGATAAAGCTAAACTCTTAAAAGGGAAAAAAACATACAGGGTTGCATTTAATGAAATTACAGAAAATGCTGTATTGACAGCACTAGAAAGCCCAAGACAAATATCTGATAACCTATGGAATGCTTATTTAGCACGGAGAACATTAGACTATCTAATGGGCTATGATATAACAGAATTTTTATGGAAAAAAATCAGTAGGATGGCGAGGGGTGGCAGAGTACAAAGTCCAGCATTAAGACTTATAGTGGAAAAGGAACATGAAATAAGTGCGTTTAATCCTATTGAGTATTGGATTAGTACCTTAGTTGCTTGTAGTAAAGATGACTGCATAGATCTAGACCTAATAGCAATTGATGGAGAAAAGATAAAGAAGGGAAATATTACAAATATTGCAAATGAAAAAGATGCAGACAAAATAAAAAATGAATTAAATAAATTCAAAGATATTCCAATTAATAGTATTAAAACCTCTGAAAGGAAATTGAAGCCTCGTGCTCCATTTACTACTGCTTCCCTTCAACAGGCAGCATATTCAACATTAAGTTTTTCCGTTAAACAAACCTCAGCAATTGCACAAAGGTTATATCAAGGCATGACGCTTGGAGATAGTGAGCCAGTTGGTTTAATCTCATATATGAGAACTGATTCTACAAACTTATCAGATGACTGTCTGAAAGATATAGGGAATTATTTAGATGAAAATCATAAAAAATATAAATCAAAAGAAATAAGAAAATATTCAAAAAAGGTAAAAAATGCTCAAGAAGCACATGAGGCAATAAGGCCTACGTCAATATTTAATACCCCAACGAAGGTTAAAAAATATCTTGATGATTCTGATTTTAAACTATATGAACTAATTTGGAAACGAACAGTGGCATCTCAAATGATAGATGCTACCTATAAACAAGTAGGGATAGAGTTTCTTTTGGGAGAAAAATTTTTATATAAGTATAGCGGTTCTTTTTTAAAAGATAATGGATTCAAAGAAATATATGACTTATCTGAAAATGATGAAAAAGAAAAAATAAATAAGAGAATTCTAGGTAATCTAAAAGAAGGAGACAAGCTTTCTATTAAAGAAATTAATGTAGACCAAAAATTTACACAACCACCAGCTAGGTATAATCAGGCCAGCTTAATTCAAGCGTTAGAAGAATTGGGGATTGGGCGTCCATCTACCTACGTTACCATCATATCAAAAATACTTGATAGTAATTATGTCGACCCTGAGGCTAGCAACTTCCAGCCAACAGCACTAGCAAAAGTTGTTTGTGATACTCTTACGAAACATTTCAGTAATGATTTAGTAGACTATGATTTCACAGCAAAGCTAGAGGATAATCTTGATAAAATTGCTAATGGTGATCAGGATCCTATGACTTGTATTAAATCTACTTATGAGCCATTTAGAGTTAATCTTGAAGATAAACTAGTGACGGTAGATATATCAGAAACAAGAGAATTAAAAGACCTAGGCATTCACCCAGAAACAGGTAGGCCAGTAACTGTGAGACTTACTAAATATGGCCCGACTATTCAAATGGGCACTAAAGAAGATGAAGAAAAACCTAAGTGGGCTGCGCTTACATATGAGCAGAAAAACAATATTGACTCTATCACTATGGATGATGCTATCAGGATGTTTGGTTTACCCGAAAAGATTGGAACTTTCAAAGAAGACGATGTTTTAATAAACATAGGCCCGTTTGGCCCATATTTAAAATGCGGCAAAACCAATGTTTCTGTTAGAGGAAGAGATATTTTTAGTATAGAAGAAAAAGAAGCAATTGAGTTAATAGAAGAAAAAATTGAAGCTGATATAAATGCAAACATAAATTTCTTTGAAGAATCTGGAATAAAAGTACTGAATGGCCGATTTGGTCCTTATATAACTAATGGAAAAGTGAATGCTAAAATTCCAAAAGATGTAGAGCCCAAAGATTTAGATGAAGAAACATGCATTGAAATGATAAAAAATGCTCCAAAAAAGAAATTTAGAAGGAAATTTAGAGCTAAGAAAAAATGATAATTGGTTCTCCTGAGAATGCTATTAAACTGCTTAGTGACGGTGGTGTTATAGGCTACCCAACTGAAGCAGTATTTGGGTTAGGCTGTAATCCATGGAATGAAAAAGCTGTAGTTAGAATTTCTAATATTAAAAATCGTAACTTAAAAAAACCTTTTCTCTTAGTTGCCTCAAGTATCAATCAATTAACAAGCCTAGTGGACATTAATATTATCACTGAAAAAGTAAAATCTACTTGGCCTGGTCATACAACCTGGTTAATACCAGCAAAAAAAGGTGTCCCATGTTGGTTAATAGATGAAGATACTGGTCTTATCGGGATAAGAATATCAGATCATCCTGTAATTAATAAAATATGTGATAAATTTCAAAGTCCAATAATCTCAACCAGTGCCAATATAAGTGGGGATAAAAATATTAAAGATCAAAAAGTTTTTATATCTGAGTTTCAGAATAAAGTAGATTATTTGATAGAAGGTAATATAGGTAATTATAGCAAACCTAGTATAATAATTGATATGAGAACTAATGAGAATATAAGGAAATGAAAAAGTCTAAAGATTTTAAAGAGATAGAATTACTTTTCAAGAAGTTACAAAAAAATATTATTAATAACTTTCATGGTCTGGATCAAAAAGTAAAAATTTCAAAAACAAGATGGAAGTATAAATCTGGTGGTGGTGGCATAAGCTGTGAACTTTCTGATGGAAAAGTAATAGAAAAGGGAATGGTTAATTTTTCTTCAATAGAGGGCCTTGTTCTACCAAACAGTGCATTAGCAAAAAAAATAAAGGGGAGCGTTAAAAGCTTTCTTGCTACAGGTGTTTCAGTTGTTATTCATCCTGATAACCCTTTTGTACCTTGCTCACATTTTAACATAAGATATTTTGAAACAGATAACAAGTCAAAAAAAAATTGGTGGTTTGGTGGCGGTTTTGACCTTACTCCATATTTTGTATATTTAGATGATATAAAATCTTGGCATGAATCAGCTAAAAAAGTATGTGATAAATATAAAAGCACTTTCTATCAGGACTTTAGCAAACAATGTGATGAATACTTTTTTAATAAACATAGAAACGAAAAGAGAGGGATAGGAGGTTTATTCTTTGATAACCTTAATAACCAGAAAAAAAGTTTCTATAAAGATTTTGTTCTAGATACAGGAAATACATATTTAGAATCTTATGCGCATATAATTAAGAAACGTACTAAGAAAAAATATAATAAAACACATAAAACCTTTCAGCTAATTAGACGCGGAAGATATGTGGAATTTAATTTAGTCTATGACAGAGGAACTATATTCGGATTACAGTCTGGTGGCAGAGCAGACTCTATACTAATGTCTATGCCTCCAAGCGTAATATGGACGGGTAAAAAAGATATTAAATTAGCCGCATTCGAGAAAAATCTTAAGAAATTTTTATAAACCTCAAGTTTTTAATAAATCATCTAAGAGTTTAGAGTTTTTTATAATTTCATCTTCTTTAAGATTCACTATAGCTGTCGTCAATCGAGAAACACAGTTCATTTTACCGGCATCATTTTTTATATCAATATTCCATACATGAACAGATCTTCCAAGACTTGCGACAGTAGTCTTCCCTGTAACATAGCCACTAGAGACTGGTCTTACATGATTTGCATTTATCTCTAAACCAACAGCTTTTTGTTTTCTCATATCTATACACATATTAGATGCGATGCTTCCGAGAGCTTCTGCTAGAACGCATGATGCTCCACCATGCAGTATGCCCCTAGATTGCCTTGTAAAGTCTTCAACCGGCATTCTAGCCACAATATAATCTTCACCCAACTCAATAAATTCAATGCCCAAATGCTTATTTAAATTATTATTTCTTAAAGAAATAACATGTTCTAAAGTGAATTTTTCATGCCAAATAGACATATAACCTCCATTGTTATAATTGTAGATAGATTAATATAACATCTTCTCTTAAAATAAAAAGTGTTAGACTAATAAAATGAAAAAAAATTTTCCAAATATAAG
>DDCV01000124.1:0-7650 GCA_002335845.1 Rickettsiales bacterium UBA1997
GAAGATGACATTCCTAACTTTATATTGCTGCCAAGAGCTGCTGATGAGCTAGAAATACCATTCGTTGCCTCAGGAGGCATGGCTGATGCTAGAAGCCTTGTAGCTGCTATGGCTCTAGGTGCCGAAGGCATGAATATGGGTACAAGATTTATCGCAACACAAGATGCTCCTGTTCATCAGAATGTAAAAGAAGCTATTGTTAATGCAACAGAGCTAGACACTCGACTCATTATGAGATCACTCACAAATACTGAAAGAGTTCTAAATAATGAAGCAGTTGAAAGACTAATAGAAAAAGAAAAAGCCCTTGGCGACAAGTTAAGGTTTGAAGATATCGTTGATGAGGTAGCAGGTGTTTATCCAAAGATTATGCATGAAGGGACCATGGAGGCTGGGGCATGGTCTTGTGGAATGGTTGCTGGCTTGGTTAATGATATACCAACGGTTGATGAATTAATAAGTGGGATAATGTCTGATGCTGAAAGTATTATTAAAGCAAGATTGGGAAACTTCTAGGATAGAGTTTTAACTGCTTGATTCCATATTTTCTCGGTAAGTTTGGTCAGCCTTATAAAATCCTTAACTCTATTTAAGTTAAGGTTTGTTGAGCTGTAGCCTGTTAAAAAAGAAGAGATTTCTTCTTCATTTAAGTTAAAAGAAGAGATCACAGTTGCTATATCAAAATAAGGGTCATTGAGACAGGCGTACTCCCAATCAAGAAATGAGAATGACTCTTTAAAAAGAATATTGGGCTTAGTAAGATCATTGTGACAAAAAGTGAGTTCTGTTTTTTCGGTATATAAGTGATTTATTAATTTATCGATTTCAATGAATAAGTCGTCATTTAAAATAACCTTTTTATAGTGATTAATCATATCGAAATATGTTGTGTTGTCTAAATCACATATTGGCATATCATGAATATTTTTTAACTCAGCTGCCAGTTCTGTTAGAACACTTTTGTCTTTAAAAGATAGTCTTGAGATCTCCTCGCCTTCAATATAATTCCAGATGAGAACCCCTTGCTCGATATCTTTGAAAATAATCTTTGGGCTGCTACAAACACTATTTACCTTTTCCAATAATAAGACTTCCTTTGCTCTATCGAGCCCCAAAGATTTAGCAAGCTGATTATCCTTCCTAAGAATTACTTTAGATTCATCAAACCTGCAGAGATATATTTCAGAAATATGATCTGATTTAATTTGTTTTGTTATCTCAAGCCTGTGCTTAAGGTCTGCAGAGTTGATATATGTATCAAGCATCTTGTGTAAGTTTAATTTTTGCCCATGATTTATATCCAAAAAATATGATAACCAGATAGATGATAAATAAACCCGAGGTGGTATAAAGGCCTCTTGAAGCAAAAATAAATACTGAAATAAAGTCAATTACGAACCAATAAATCCAATTCTCTAAAAGTTTTTTTGCAACCATGTAAGTTGCAACAATAGCTCCCCATGTTGTGAATGCATCAACAAATGGAAGAGCCGCATTAGAAAGGTGCTGCATCAAGTATCCTGACGATAATGTAAGGATAAGAATTAATCCAATAGCATATATATGATTTTTTAAATTCCAAGTTCTAACGAATAGATTTTGATCAGGGGTTTTCATTTTTTTCCACTGGCTAAGTCCATAGAAACCCATAGCAAGATAAAAAATTTGAAGGAATGCCTCCATATATAAATTGGCTTGATACATCACATAAAGATAAAGGCAGGAGCTAGCAATCCATGCAAACCAGCAATATACATTTTGCTTTAGGGCAAGAAGTAAGTATGCAATAGCTAAAGCAGCGCCTATGGCCTCTATAATTAAATCCATAGCTACTTGAAGTCGTATTTAATAGACATTCCAAACTGCCTTGGGTCTCCATGCCTTTTGTAAAGAGTATCCTCAAAATTAGGGGCTTCATTACCAAAATAAAATCCCCTTACAGAGTAATATTCATCAAGGATGTTTTTAGCCCATAAACTAATTGTCCATTCATCAAAAGTATAATTATATTGCCCGTTTAGTAAATAATAAGAGTCTGATTTGTTGTCATGAGAATCGGAGTAATAAAACTCATCTTTTCCAACCAGATTAAAAGTCATATCTGAATTTGGGGACAGCAAATAATTTAATCCAATGTTATAGCTGGTTCTAGGTGCATGGGCCTGAGCACGCCCCTCTAAATCGGGTCGTGACTCCCAATTATTTATTTCTGTCTCTAAAAACCCAAGGCTTCCAAACAAACTTAGTTTATCACTAAGGCCGATGTCTATTGATGATTCGATTCCAAAGTTTTTGCCTTCTGCTGCATTCTGTGTGAGGTAAGAAAATGTATTTGGGTCTGATGGATCTAATTGTTGAGATATTAAAACTTGTTGATCTTCCCTATCTGAATAAAAGACAACAACCGAATAGCTAAGGTCTGATAAATTACTTGCAAAATTTATACCTAATTCATAATTAGTTAGAAACTCAGGATTATAAATAAGATTACTACTTTGACCCGCCTCAAGCCCAAGACCGGTATTAAAGCCTCCTTGTTTGTACCCTTTTGAGATACTGGTAAATATCGTTGTTTCTTGATCTAAAAATTTTGTAATAGAGATCTTGTTGCCAGACATTGAGTCTGATGGGTTAAATGACTCATCATTGTTATCACTATACTTTGATTTCCAATTTTCTTGTCTTGCACCAACAGATAGCTTGAGGGAATCAGAAAGAAAGAAATCTAAGCTTCCAAATACAGCAAAATTCTTTGATGAATAAACGCTTGAAAAAAAGTCATTGCTAAAATATGGTCCGTATGGGTCAGCAGGATCTCCATATGCCCCATCATCATACCTGTTATTATTTTCTTTAAGTTTTAGATTATTTACTCCCACGACCCAATCAACAGGTTTCTTAAAAAAACTTGCTTTCTTTTTAGAAACCAACCTAAATTCTTGGCCATAAGATTGCCTGCCCCTGAAAGTTTCAGAGAAGTAATCATAAAGGTAAGGTGCATGAGAGATCTCATTTCCCCAATCTGCATCATAGCTAAAGATAACATCGGTATCTGTGAAGCTCGATAAGCTTTGAAATTCAAATCTCTCAAATTCTTTAAAATATTTAACTCCATAGGTTTTTGTTTTTTGAGAGTCCATGCCAGGTCTATCAGAAAGTGTTTTTAAACTGCCGTCAATAGTCCATATGTCGGCTGGATCGTCTAGATCAACCTCAGATACTAAAAATTTTAGTTTAGACGATTCATTGATATCCCAATCTAACTTTAGTCTAAGTGTAAGCTCATCTTTTTTTGATGTATTAGAACGATTTAAAAAAATATTTTCTCGAAACCCGTCTGAGTAATCTTTTCTTATTGCAAGCCTATATTTGATATTCTTGCTTTCAGAAATAGGTCCGCCGAATGCAATACCGGTGCTTCTCGAGCCATAATTACCAATCATTAGCTCTGAAGTTCCTTCAAACGAACTTGTGGGTTCTTTAGTTCTTATATAAATCAGTCCCGCAAGAGCATTTGCTCCAATTCTTGATCCTTGGGGACCTCTGTAGACTTCAATTTGATCTACATCAAATGTGGTGGCAATGCCCCCTTGCCCAGAATAATCAATATCATCTATTAAAAATGCAACCGAAGTATTTGGAGTACCTTGATAGCCAGATCTTTCGCCGATTCCTCTAATTTGAAAATATCTTGCCCTAGAATCACTTGCTGAAAAATTAAGATTTGGTATTAGGTAAGAAAGGCTCTCAAAATGCTTGATTGGCTCATTTTGTAGAAGCTCTTTACTTAAGATAATTACGCTTGAGTCTTCCTCAAGAACTTTTGCTTCTCGCCAATTTGCTTCTACGATGATTTCATCAATTTCTTCTGCAAGAGAGGATTGTGCAAAAAATAAAAAAATGAATGAATAAAAGAAAGATATTTTAAAATGTGAATGTTCCATGTAATTCCTCCGCCATTATTGTATGGATCAGGTTCAAAGGGTTTCAAATGATCTCAGGTTTTTCAACCACCCCTTTACAGTTGACCTATATTAAGAATAAATTTGATTAAAATCAATAGGCATTATAGGATACCCCCTATGGGTATATTAAAAATATTAGTTTGCACATTGGTTATAGCTGTGAATGTTGAAGCTAGGCCTATCTCTTATTCTGGTGGGTCAACATTAATGATCAAATCAGATAACTTATCAAATTCTACCTATTTTCATTACTCCCCTTCTTTTAAATATTCTATTGGTATTGAAAATACGAATGACAAGATTTTTAAAGACAATAAAAACTATATTCGTTTTACTTATCTTTTGAATAGAAAAAATGCTCTTAGTTCTCAAAGAAACCTTTATTTTCAGTCAGGAGTAGATGTGGCTAATAAAAATAATCATTTTTATGGAGCTCATGGAGATTGGGAAACGAGAAGGTGGTTTGCTGGTTTTGGGTATAAAAATGTTCAAGGTAAAATTAAAAATAATTACGAAAATAAATACCTTCAGTTCGGAGTTGCCCCATATATTGGCGATTATGGAGATTTCCATACATGGCTTATGGTTAAAACAAAAAAGAGCTCACTTACAAAAAATACCTCAACCTATCCTGTTCTTAAATTTTTTAGTGGAGATGCCCTGATTGAAATTGGGTATGACAATCAAACAAACTGGGATCTGCATTTAATGTACAGATTCTAAATAAAAAGGAGAAAAAAATGAAAAAAATATTACTTGCTTTATTTATAACTAGTCCACTTGTTTGGGCTGAAGAAGGGAGTATGGATATGCACCATCACTCACATGAAGGCCATCTTCATGACACCATGGTAAATGGAAAAAATCTTGAAGTTAATGCTGAAAGATTTGATAAATTCATGGAAGGTATTATTGATATGAATATAGCTATAGTTAGCGTTCAAGGAATGGTCTGTGATTTTTGTGCTAGAGGAATTGAGAAAGCATTTCTAAAGGATTTAAATGTCAAAAAGATTGATGTTGATCTTGATAGTGGGAAGGTAATAATTGCTTATTCAAAATCAATAGAAATAGATCCTGATTTAATTAAAAAAAAGATACTAATGAATGGCCAGAATATGACTGACCTGCAAATAATAAAAGTATAACTATGAATGATAAGTCTTCAAATTTTTTATCATTATTTGCCTCGAGCTCAACTTTAATATGCTGTGCCTTGCCAGCAATATTTGTTGCCATAGGTGCTGGAGCAAGCTTTGCAAGCCTTATTTCTGTGTTTCCTTTTTTAATTACTCTTTCAAATTTTAAGGGTCAGGTAACATTATTTGCTCTTTTTTGGATAGTTATAGCTGGGTTTGTAAATTACCGAACTTATTACATGCCCTGCCCTGCAGATCCAGAACTTGGAAGGCTTTGTACTCTTAGTCGAAAAAGGTCTAGATACCTTTATTATGTCTCTGTTTTTATTTTCTTATTTGCTACAATTTTTACTTATATTATTCCTAGGTTCCTATAAATTATGAAAAATCCATGCCATAAAGATAAATTAACCAGTTTGAGAAGAATTGAAGGTCAGGTCAGAGGGGTCCAAAATATGATAGAGGAAGGTAAGTACTGCGTAGACATTTTGAATCAAATAAAAGCTCTTAAAAACTCAATTATTACTGTAGAAGGAAAAATACTTAAAACACATTTAAGAGAATGTATTAAAGACTCTCTTAATGGAAGTGATGATTTTGATCTAAAAATTGATGAGATTATGAAAACTATGAAAAGATGAAGCTCTTAATTCGAAAAACGCATAAATATTTAAGTTTTTTTATCTCAATTCAGTTGCTGCTATGGACAATATCCGGAATTTATTTTTCTTTTAATAAAATTGAGTTAGTAAGAGGTGAGCAATATATAGAGGTGGTTGAAAAGCCTATTAATTTGAGCGCTATCAATTTTAATATTCCTAACTCTGAGAATATTTCTATTATAAATAGGCTAGATAAAGAAATTGTTATTGTGAGCACAAAAAGTTCAAAGAGATATCTAGACAAAAATGGAAATCCATTAGATAAGCTCTCTATAGAAGAAGCCATGAAATCAGTTGAAATAAAAACCACTCTTTTGCCACTAGAAGTAATTGAAATTACAGATGGAAAAAGTGGATCTGAATTCAGAGGAAGATCCTTGCCTATTTATAAGGTAGAAAGTAAAAATACTAAAAATGATGATATTAATGTCTATGTAAATATTTATTCAGGTGAAATTATGGCGATAAGATCACCACAATGGAGGGTATGGGATCTAATGTGGGGATTCCATATTATGGATTGGAAGGATAGAGATAATATCAATAATCTCCTTCTTAAAGTATTTTCTATTCTTGCTTTGGTTAGCTCTATAACTGGACTAATTTTATTTTTTAAATTGGATTTTAAGTAAGTACAATAGCTAGCAACTATTAGCTAATAAATATATGCCTATGGATAAAAGAACAGAGCAAATTCTGAGGGATCCAATATTCCCATTATTAATAAAGATGTCTGCTCCGAATACTATTGCTTTTTTAATAAACGCTTTTGTAGTATTGGTTGAGTTTTGGTTTATAGGCCAGCTTGGTATTACTCCATTAGCAGCAATAACTTTGGCATTCCCTGCAATTATGTTAACCCAACAAATGGCTTTTGGGGCATTGGGTGGGGCCGTTTCATCATCTATTGCTAGGTCTCTTGGAGCCAATGATAAGGATAAGGCTGAAGAGCTCCTATGGCATGCTTTGTATATTTCATTTTTAGGAGCTTTAATCTTTTTTATAGGTTTTATGCTTGTTGGTGAATCATTGCTAATAATACTTGGCGGGTCTGGTCCTCTTCTTGAGGAGTCCCTTGCCTATTGTTTTGTTTATCTGACTGGTGGATTAGTTGTCTGGTTGTCAGGAAGCTTAACTGCGGCTCTTAGGGGAATGGGAGACATGCAGTTCCCAGCAGTACTTACTGTAATATGTGCTGGAATCCAAGTTGTTTTATCAGCAGGTTTTATCCTTGGGTGGTTTGGATTTCCACAATTAGGATTGGTTGGATCAGCATGGTCAATGATAATAACTTCATCTTTCATGGCAATTGTAATTATCGCTAAAATTCTTAGATCAGATAGCTCTGTTCAATTAAAGATTTCTAAAATTGGTTTCAGAAAAGAATTATTTGCTGATATCTTTTCTGTGGCTTTGCCTGCATCATTATCTCCAATATTTACAGTTGGTACTGTGCTTGTTTTAACTGGTTTAATTGGACAATTTGGAACCTCTGCAATTGCTGGGTATGGAATCGGTTCAAGGGTTGAGTTTTTATTAATTCCAATAGTTTTTAGCATTGGGACTGCAATGACAACAATGGTTGGGACAAATATTGGCGCCAATAAAATAGTACGTGCAGAAAAGATAGGAATGGTTGGCGCCTCTTCTGCAGGATTGCTATCAGGCATAATCGGACTAATTTTAGCTTTGACTCCAGAGCTATGGATAGCTTTCTTTACATCTGATCCAGATGTTTTAATGGTTACCAAAAAATATATTCAAATATTAGGTGCTTGTTATTTATTCCAAGGATTTGGCTTGTCTCTGTATTTTGCATCTCAGGGAGCCAATGCTATGAAGTGGCCAATAATTATTACTGGTTTAAGATTTATAGTATTTACA
>DDCV01000124.1:7719-7860 GCA_002335845.1 Rickettsiales bacterium UBA1997
AGCTGTTAAATTTGGTGCTTGGCGCAAATAAATAGAGCTAAAGATAGAATTTAAGGAGTTTAAAATATGGTTTTATTGACGGTCATGCTTATTGTTATAGCGATAATATTCGGACCCTCTTTGTGGGTAAAGTTTGTTATG
>DDCV01000115.1 GCA_002335845.1 Rickettsiales bacterium UBA1997
CATGACGCTATTTCAGTGTTGGCATATTACTCACCAATTTTTATTATTGGTTCCTTGACAGCATACCTTGTCAGTCAAAGATTTGATGTATGGTTTTTTCATTATCTTAAAAACTTAACAAAAGGAAAAAAGCTTTGGCTCAGGAACAATCTCTCCACCATGGCATCGCAACTCATAGACACACTGATCTATCAATTTACATGGGTTCTTGCAACAGATTTATCTTTTAAACAGGCTTTTGCAATTTCTATAGCAAAATACATCATAAAAGTATTTATAGCTTTGATAGACACTATTTTTATTTATTGGGTCAGAAATTGGCAAATTAAATCTTAGCTTGGAAAAGCAACCAATGGATTATACTAATATAATAGGGAATTATATTTAAACATATGACCAAAAAATCTAAAGAAGAGCTTAAAAAAGAACTTTCTCCTGAGTCATATTATGTCACTCAAGAAAGTGGCACAGAGCGACCTTTTACGGGTCAGTACTGGGATCATATTGAAGATGGTGTATACGCTTGTATTTGTTGCGGGGAGAAGCTTTTTAAATCAGAAACAAAATTTGATGCAGGCTGTGGTTGGCCTAGTTTTTATGAAGCTGCCAGCAACGATAAAATTAATGAATTAGAGGATTATTCTCTTTCCAGGGTAAGGACTGAGATTAGGTGCTCAAATTGTGATGCTCATCTTGGCCATGTTTTTACAGATGGCCCTCAACCAACTGGTTTGAGATATTGCGTTAATTCAGCTGCTTTGGATTTTTCAAAAGACACATCTTCAGATTAAGTGACCGAAAAAACAGCCTCCCAATCTAATTTTTTATCTACCATCAAAGTAGGTGGTTGGACTTTTATTTCTAGAGTGGCTGGCTTAATAAGAGATATTTTTACAACCAACCTTCTTGGCGCCAGTTTTTTTCATGATATTTTTGTTGTTGTATTAAAAATTCCAAATGTTTTTAGAAAGCTCTTTGCAGAAGGCGCATTTAGCCAAGCTTTTATTCCAATATACTCTGAGTATATAGGCAGCAAAGATGACAAGGGCAGTCAAGATTTTCTAAATGCTTTATTCGGTATTTTGCTCTCAGCGCTCTTCATATTTACAGCCTTGGCTTTATTGTTTGCACCAATATTTATTTTGATATTTGCTCCGGGCTTTTATTTTGATATACAAAAACAGGATTTAGCTGTCAGTCTTTTAAGAATTATGTTTCCTTATCTTGCATTAATTTCTCTTGTTGCTTTTGCAGCTGGCATTCAAAATTCTCATAATAAATTTTCTATTCCAGCAATAACTCCCTTAATTTTTAATTTGAGTTTAATTGGTTCAGCATGGCTGGTTGCTCCAAAAATAGACATACCAGTTATGGCTCTTGCTTGGGGAGTACTTCTAGCAGGATTTCTTCAGTTACTTTTCCAGATTGCGCCTTTAGCAACGATAAAAAAAATTCCCATACCAAAAATTGATTTTCAGAACCCCGGTGTTAAAAAATTTTTTATTCTTATTCTTCCAGCTATTGTTGCAGGAGGCATAGCTCAAATAAATTTACTAATTGATACTATTTTTGCATCTTTGTTAATTACAGGTAGTCCAACCTGGCTATATGTTTCAGATAGATTAATACAATTCCCAATGGGAATATTTGCTATTGCTATTGGAACTGTTCTTTTACCCAGCCTCTCAAAGGCTTATGCTCAAAAAGAAATTCAAGCTTATACTGAACAGCTTGAGCATGCGTTTAAGTTAGTTTTTTTTCTAGCTATCCCTTCGTTAATTGGATTAGTTTTATTTGCATCCCCATTGCTGGCTACTATTTTTCAAAGAGGAGCTTTTTTGTGGAGTGACGTGCAGCAGGCCAGTTTGAGCTTAATAGCTTTTTCATTTGGATTACCCTTTTTTATGGCCATGAAAGTATTGGTTCCAGCATTTTTTTCTAGGCAAAATACCAAAACCCCTATGTTGATAGCATTTTTGAGTTTGTTGATAAATGTATGCCTGAACTACCTATTAGCATTTTATTTTGGTTTAGGGCATCTTGGCTTAGCAATTGCCAGTTCTATTTCTGCGATAGTAAGTGTAATAATTTTAAGTTTTATTCTTAAAAGAGATGGGTTAATTTCTTTTACTGGAATTTTAAGTACCTTCTCTTTAAAAGTGTTAATAGCTAGCGTTGCTTTGATATCATTTTTATCAATTTTTAATCAATATTTTGATTTTGAATTATTTAGTCAAACTCAAAGGCTTTTGCATCTAGTTGCTGCCGTCATTGGCTCATTAATAATTTATTTTGGATCGAGTTTTATATTAGGCGTTAGACCAGCTGATTTTAAATAATGTACTTAATTAGAGGAATAGGAAACATAGAAACTTTTAACAGAAAGTTTCCAAATCAGTCAATGAGTGGAACCATCGGTAATTTTGATGGTTTGCATCTTGGGCATCAAGCAATTCTTAATCAGGTAAAAGATAAGGCAAGAGAAAGCTCAAGTGCATCTTTAGTATTTTTTACAGAGCCGCATGCATCTGAGTATTTTGCAGCTAAAGATGAAAATTCTTCAGCACCTCCGAGAATTTGCCCTTGGAGAGAAAAAGTAAAGTTGCTAAAAAATTTTGGAATAGACTTTGCATTTTTTCTTCAATTTAATAAATCTTTAAAAACAATGACTCCACAGAGTTTTCTTGATGATGTTCTAGCCCAACTTAACTTAAAACATTTAATCATTGGTGATGATTTTAGATTTGGAGCTGAGCGGGCTGGTGACTTTCAACTATTAAAAGATTGGGGCAAGAGCAACGGAACAGAAGTAATTGCCAATAAAACAGTCACAAGAGA
>DDCV01000024.1 GCA_002335845.1 Rickettsiales bacterium UBA1997
ACTTTATGACAGGTAAGCGTGAGGATTTGGATAGCTCTGTTAAAGTATATGTAAGAAATCAAACTCCTAGCGCATCTATTAGCGTAACATCTACTTCTAATGTTGTTGAAAGTTCTTGTCAGATTGGTTAAAATTTCTTTTATTTTTGGTTTTACAATCTTAATATTAGCTACTTTGCAACTGACATCCTAACCAAAAATATCTTTAATGTATCTTTCACAATATTTTTTGCCGACTCTTAAGGAAAATCCCTTAGATGCTAAAATTGCCTCGCATCAGCTAATGATTCGTGCTGGGATGATTCGTCAAACTGCTTCGGGAATTTATAGTTGGTTGCCTTTGGGTCTTAAGGTGCTGCGAAAAGTTGAAAATATTATTCGTCAAGAAATGAATAATTCCGGCGCTTTGGAAATATTGATGCCAACAATTCAGCCTGCAGAATTATGGCAAGAATCCAAGCGCTATGATGCTTATGGCAAGGAAATGCTCAGAATCAAAGATCGTCACAATAGGGATTTACTTTATGGGCCAACTCATGAAGAGGTTGTAACTGATATTTTTCGTAAAAATATAAAATCCTACAAGGATTTACCAAAAAATCTTTATCAAATTCATTGGAAGTTTCGTGACGAGATTCGTCCAAGATTTGGCTTGATGAGAGGTCGTGAGTTTTTGATGAAGGATTGCTATTCTTTTGATGTTGATCAAGATTCTGCTAAAAAAACCTATTATACGATATATGAAACCTATTTCAAAATATTTAGAAAATTAGGTCTTAATGCAATTGCGCTTAAAGCCGATACAGGAGCTATTGGCGGTGATTTATCGCATGAATTTCATATTCTGGCTGACACCGGAGAAAGTGCAATTTATTACGATAAAAAGCTTGATGATATTTTGGCGCAAGATGATTTTACACTAGAAGACACCAAAGATATTTATGCTATGGCTGACGAGTTGCACGATCCTAAAAACTGCCTTGTAGCGCCAGAAAATCTAGCTGTAAAAAGAGGAATTGAAGTGGGTCATATTTTTAATTTTGGTGACAAATATTCCAAAGCTATGAATGCAGCACTTTTAGGTAGTGATGGTAAAGAGTTTTATCCAAATATGGGATCTTACGGCATTGGTGTATCACGAGTTATAGCGGCAGCAGTTGAAGCTAATCACGATGAAAAAGGCATAATATGGCCTAAAGAAATAGCACCATTTGATGTGATCATAATAAATATCCGCCCCGACGATGCCGAATGCAGAAAGCTATGTTTAGAAATTAAGGCGCAATACGCACAAAAAGGTCAAGAAGTATTAATTGACGATACAAATAATAGTTTAGGGCAGAAATTTGCTAATGCTGATTTAATAGGCATTCCAAAGCAAATAATCATAGGTCCAAAATCAATCGCTAACGGCAAATATGAAATTAAAGATCGATCTAGTGGCGATAGATATGAAGAATTGATTAGTTAAACATTTAAGGTCCTTTGAATCGATATGGAAATATAGGTGATATTTTGGCATTATACAAATTATAGCAGGAATTAGTAGTAATGTTTAAAGTCAAGATTGGTCGCTGTTGGGGCAATAAAAAAAAAGATACGACAAAAGATAAAAAAAATTTGCTTTATAAAGTTTTGCCTCAATGAATTAGTTCATCTTAATCTTTAGAATTAAAATATCATCAAATGTCAAATATACAAAAAACAGATATTATTAAACAAGTCGCCAGCAATACTGGCAATTCAATCAAAGATTGTGAGGTTATCATCAATAGCTTCCTTAATAGCATTCAAAGTAATCTAAAAAATAATGACAAAATAAGCTTTATCGGCTTCGGAGCTTTTAATGCTAAAAATATTCCAGAAAGTAAAGGTCGAAATCCTGCCACAGGCAAAGAAATCACTATCGCTGCTAGAAGAAGAGTTTCTTTTAGCGTGGGTAAGGGGTTTAAGGATAAAGTTAATTAATGGGTAGTCATCCTCCCGTAACACAGAGTGTAATTTAAAATTATGCCTTAAACTGATGCGGTTTAAGTTGATATAATGCTACTTTACAAAAGTATTGGCAATATTTTTGGGCCATAGTTATGATAAATAAATAGATTATTATGTTGCCAATTACCTTAGAAAAAGATTTTGTTGATAAATCTAAATCTCGCAATGATATTATTGAGTTTAGTTCTAGACTTGACGAATATGATTCTCTTCATAAAGAGATTAAGCTTATCATGCTCAATCCTATTAGTGATTGTGAAAATGTTAATGTTTCAAGTCTACTAGATAGAATATGCGTTTCTAGGCCTTATTTTGCTTTTCGTAACATATATCATTATAATGATATATTGTTTTCAAAAATTGATCCCGAACAACTGTTGCTAGATTTTGAATCAACTCAAATAAATTCTGCTGAGTCGAGTCGGCATATGGCGATATTCGGTAGCTGTATAGTTTCAGAGAGTGCTCTAGGGTCAAAAAAATACTATCTTGCTACCAAGGCTAGGATGAGAAAAGGTGCGGATATTAGTAAAGCTATTAGTCATCCTGTTTTAAGGTCAGAAGTTTTTATATTTGCAAAAACTATTTTTAATAACTCAAAAAATGCTTGTGCCATCACATCTATCGCCGACGGTGCCGGCAATATCATATTTGATCTGACTATAGAATATCAAATATTTGAGCCCAAGACTTTTAATAGAATTTTTAAAAATCATAGAAAAGAATTCCATAGCTTGAATTATAAAAATCCTTATCGCGATAATATTCCAAAATTATATGATTACAAATATTCATCTAATTGCTTGATTGCTAGGCTGCCCAAAATAGAGCCAGGTAAATGTGCTGGTCATTTTGATAATTTTCCTATGTTACCAGTTGGGGTTATGTCTTATATTTGCACTGAGGCAATAGGAGAGTTTTTGCCTAAGATTGTTGGAAATAGAAACTCAAAATATCACCTTTATTCAGCAAGACTTGAAGTTAACCAGCCAACTTTAATTGATGAAGAGTCTCGCTTCATATTGATATATAATGGTAGGAAAGAAGAAATTTTTAGTTTTTCTTGGATTATAACCGACTTTAACAACTCTATAGTATACAATACTATGTCTATTGACTACGAAATATCTAAATTTCTTTAAAATCCTATAAAGGGGCATTGCTATATACTATAAATCAATCCAGGGCTGGTAATAATGGATAATTAAAAAAATGTCACTTTATGTATTTTAAAAGTTTATCAAACTTTTTTTCTGCTCAAGAAAAAGATAATAAGTACAACTATTTTGCTCTTGCAATTGCTTCTGTACTTGGTCACATTTTTTTCCATATACAATGGACCTATATTGATCCACAGCCTTATGAAGAATCTAATTTAAGAATAATCGGAGTAGTTGGATCTATTATTTTATTATGGGCTATTTTATCAAATAGCTTTAGTAAAAAGCTCATAGATATTTACTGGTTTTTTCTCGCACTATATAACTTGCCCTTCTTTTTTACGGTTAGCTTAATAATGAATGATTTTTCAGATATTTGGCTTGTAGCTTATCCTCCTATGATTTTTATTGTAATAATGTTTTTTTCTGGATTCATATTGCCATTTCTAGTTTTAATAACGGGCATTGTATTTGCAGCTATATTTTGCAGTTTGTTAAACGCAAATAAAGCTCTCTTCGATCAAGATATACTGCGGCATATACCTATAATTATTTTTACAATTTGTAGTGCGCATGTATTTACCATCAGCAATAATTTAGGGTTTTCTTTGGCTAGAGAGGTAAAATTTTCAAGTATTAAAAAGCGTTTAATTAGCCTAGCCGGCTCCATCGCCCACGAGCTACGCAATCCATTATCCGCTATTCGCTCTTCAGCTTCAATAATTGATATAAATCCAAAAAATGCCGATGTTAATGAGTTAAACAAAATGTCAAAAGAGCAGTTGGTAAAATTATTATCAAATGATACTAAAGAAATATTAGAACATAAATCTCACCTAAATAAATCAGTAAATCTAGCCAACGCTATTATTGACATGACCTTAGCTGATTTAAGTGGCAAAAAAATATCCGAGTCTGATTTTACTTATATTAACTCAAGCAAGATCATTAATGAGGCAATTGATTTATATGCTTTTAAGTCTGTCAGCGAAAGAGAGCGTGTTAAAATTAATAGTGATATTAAAAACATTAATGATTCCAAAAATAATTCTATTTTTATTTTCAAAGGCATAGAAACAGCCTTGTACTATATCTTTTTCAATCTCATCAAAAATGCTCTTTATTATGTTCAAGATAGACCCGATCTAGCAATCACTATCAGCAGCTCTAATGCTTTAGGTAAGGGTATCTTATATAAGGCTAAAAATAATATTAATATCAGCAATCATTTAAAACTAAAGCCAGAAATTAATTATAACATTATTCATATTCATGATACTGGACCTGGAATTGCTCCTGATATAATTCACAATCTCTTCGGCAGCTTTGTGACATCGGGTAAAGAAGAAGGCACTGGTCTTGGCTTAGAATTTTGCAAAAGAACCATGATTGACTTTGGTGGCGATATTAATTGTGAATCTGAGCTTGGATCTTGGACTAGATTCAATCTATATTTTCCACAGCTTAGTGATGATGAATTGGTTAAGGCAAAAAAATATTTTAAGAATCTAGGTTTGGATCAAGAAAAGTTAAATAATTCAGGCTCTAATAATATTAATATTCATAAAGCGCAAAATAATGTTATCAATAACACCAATAAATTATCTCAAAAAATACTAATAGCAGATGATCAAGCAATTAATCTACTAATTAGTAAGAAGTTGATTCATAAATTGCTGCCAAACGCTATAATAGATTTAGCTTATGACGGTAAAGAAGCTCTGGAGTTGGTAAAGAAAAATATCTCAGAAGATAAGGAGTCACTATCTGCTAAATATAGTTTAATAATCACCGACATCCAAATGCCCGCAATGGATGGCTTTGAACTTGCTAAAGCGATAAGAGGGCTTGATAAATACACTCCAATTGCCGCCTATACCTCAAGAACATCATATAAGATAAAGCAAGAGGCTTTGGATATTGGTATCGATGATTATATTATAAAACCAATTCCTAATAACGGCTTATTAAAAGCAATTTATAAATGGCTCATCAATAAACATAATTACAATTACGATATAGAAAAGATAAAAGATAGATTCAGCGGACTAAAGATCTTGATAGCCGATGATGAAATGATCAATCTCATGGTTATGAAAAAATTTCTATCTAAATATAATATCATGGTAGAGACGGCATCTGATGGTGCTGAGTTGGTTGATAAATATAAAGATCAATTTTTGCAAGAGGATTTGCGTCGATTTATTGATGATGATAATTATGATTATGCTTATCCAAGCCTGACTAATAAATATGACGTTATTATAGCTGATATCAATATGCCAAATAAAAAGGGTGATCAAGCTGTAAAAGAAATAAGAAACTTTGAACTTATTTACAATATAAGTCACAAAGCTATTATAATAGCTAACTCTGGTGATAGCGCAGAACAAAAAATAAAATCAATGCTTAAGAGCGGCATGGATGATTATTTTATCAAAGGCCAAGATAATAAACATCTTCTACAAATAATATATTTCTGGCTTAGCTATAACAATAATAAAAAAGATTCAAGCTATCTCGATATCGATAATAAAAGCTATATGGAAGAGGAAGATGAAGATGAAGATCTAAAAGTTCAAATATTTAACGATAAACTAACAAAGGAAGATTTGCTAGAATTTAGGGATCTGTTTATAAAAAGTAGTAAAGATTTACTAAAAAAAATAAAAAAAGCTCAAAAAAACAAAGATATTGAAGACGTAGCTTTTCAATCTCACGCTCTCAAGGGTATATCAGGAAATGTAGGAGCTGAAAAATTATTCATCTACATTTCAATGATAAATAATTATGCTAAGAAAGATAAGTGGCCAGAAGAAGAGGGTTGGCTAGAAAAATTGCAAGATATTATAGATGAGTCTTTTAAAGCATTAAAAGAAATATAGCTAATACCTAGATATGAAATCTGGTATAACGCCGTCGAGTCTTTTGATCTTTAACTATAAGTTAAAAATAGGATTTATTACTGGCGAGTATTTTTAATTTTAATTAACAAAATTATAAGAGTTAAAGGCAAAGTAATAATATTTGCCAAAATTATAACAAAATTACTTATAACAACCCCGTAAATTAACCAACAAGCAACGCCGATGGTAAAGGTTATATACATTGCTAATGAGATGCCATCAGTATTTTTAGTTCTGATTGACATTAAAGCTTGCGGTAAAAAGCTAATTGTTGTCAATAAAGCCGCAATATATCCTATTAAGTCCATTAAAAACAGCAACCAATTAACGTAAATTATTAAAGCAAAATCAATCTAAATATATTAAGCATATACCGGATAGTATCCAAAATTCCGTGTTAAATCTCATTTTAGGATAAATCCAATTTAAGCCTATTTTTAAAAAATATATCCAATTAGCCAATTATCAAGCTCCAGTTTTGAATTGAGGACTGCCATTTTTGCTGATTTTAGACGCAGCGATCCCTTATTTAGTAGGAATTGGCGGATAAAGTTGATGTGAAGCAGCTGATCTTTTGAAGTTACGAGCTATGCTTTCCACAAAGGGGCTGTTGAATCCTAATATCAACAAAGAGATGTTGGATAATATCGTTAAATATTTTATCAATTATATTTTCTGTTAATTGATGTGTAAATTTCTGTTTTGCTAGCAGTTTCATAATCCTAAAAACGGCACTAG
>DDCV01000147.1:0-1570 GCA_002335845.1 Rickettsiales bacterium UBA1997
TATTGCTAACTCTACAGGTATACCCGTAATTGTTGCAGAAGATCCTTTAACGTGCGTGGCACGTGGCGGCGGCCAAGCCCTTGAAATAATGGATAAATATAATATAGACCTTCTGTCTTCAGAGTAAGTTTATGGCGAACTATGCGCCCAATACGTCAGTTTTTTCGTATATATTCTTCGTTCTATTAGCATCTTTACTGCTCTATCTAGATTTTACTAATGAAACTTTTTCAAAGCCAAAAAATGCATATAAAACTTCTGTTTTATCAATAAATTACTTTTTTAATGATTATGTTTTAGAACCGTTAGTTACATTTCCTCAACTTTTGCATTCCAAAAAAGACCTTGCTAAGCAAAATAAAGATTTAAGACTAAAGGTTGAAAAAGAATATATTTCAAATTTTATTTTATCTAATAATAATAATTTTTTTCTTGATGAATCAAAATTAAATACTTTAATTGATTCAAAGAATAATCTTAATCAAATAGTTATTTCAAAACTTTTAAAATTTGATACAAATAATTATTTTTGCTGCGGCAACCATAGATTATTTATCAAACCTTTATCATCCTTGATTAATGATCCACTTCAACGCCCTATTATAAATTCTGAGGGCATTATCGGACAGACTATAAATGATATGAGCGGTATATATGAGGTAATGTTACTTTCAGATTCTAAGCATTCTATTCCTATTTTTTCAGATAACTTTTATTGCAATGCAAAAGGTAGCGGAAAACCAAGCTTTATTTCTTGTACATACAGCCAATTGATTTGGGAAGATTCATTTAAGATTGGCCAAAAGTTCTATTCTTCAGGCTTGGGTGGTGTTTTCCCCAAAGGTATTTTAATAGGAAGCGTGTTAGATATTAAAGATATTTCAGACTCAGAAAAAGAGGTGGTTATAAGGCTTAAAGTTGACCCGATTTCAGAAAATATTTTTGGGGTGGTGGTTAGCATATGAGAGATGAGAGCATGCTAAAAACAATTTTTTTAATTGTTTTGGCTTACAACATTGAAATTTTTATCAACCCCATACTTCAGAGTATAAATATCATTGTACCTTTATCATTTTTGACTTATTCCTATTTTGCATATAAAAATAAAAATGGATTTACAGCCATATCTGCATTTTTTATAGGCTTATTCATGGACTTAATATCAGGTTCATTTATTGGCCTTAATGGACTTATATATTGCATGTCAACATATATTATCAACAGTTATAAATATGTTTTTAGGCTATTCTCCTATCTTCAGATATCTATTTTTTTTGGAATAATAGCCTCAGTATATGTTGCTCTAACTCATCTTTTTATAAATATAAATAATTTTTCATACGTAACATTGTTTATATCTCTAATTGGAAACACTGTATTTAGCTTTTTAATTTCTATAGCAAGAGTCTATAAACCAATCTTGTTTAAAAGAACAGGTTTATAGATGGCTATTCTATTGAAAGCTTTCTTTAAAAAAACATTATTGGTACTAGCTTCAGCACTTTCCTTATTTCTAATCTTATTTATTACTATTCTTATTTTAATCACCAGCTACCCCAAATATGGCGTA
>DDCV01000147.1:1586-6152 GCA_002335845.1 Rickettsiales bacterium UBA1997
TAATCCACGCATAAAAGCATCTGGGATTGAGATAAGTAACCATAAAGAGACTATAGAAATCGAAGATTTTGAGTTGTCTTTTAAGCTGTTAGATTTTTTTTTAGAAGATCAATTAGTTTTTAATAAAATTTATATAGAGGGGTATAAAACCCAAAAAAAGAATGTCAGCTCTGAAGAAATAAAAAATCAAACCAAAAAAACAAATATTTTTAATGGAAATAATTTGTCAATAAAAACAAATGCATTTAATTTATTGGCTTCAAATTATTATTTTAGGTCATATGCTAATCAAAGCTCTATTAGGCTTATAAATGGCAAAATTAATAACATACCTTTTAAAAATCTTGATTTATTAATTGATGATAGTGGTGATATTTTTTATTCTGGAAAGCATGATTTTTATGAAAATAATCTGGATGAGCTTGGGATAATCAAGGCTTCATCGTTCAAGGTCGCAGATATCAAAGCATTTATTGAGAGCAGGGGTTATGTGAATGCTAAGGACTCTTCAAAAAACAAATCAATATATAAGGTAAAGTTATACAAATCTAATCTTACGTTTAATTCTGGCTACTCAGTTAGCAATATTGGATCATTACTTTATGCAGACTATAAAAACAATTTGTATGGTAATTTCTCTGCATCTCTTCCTCTTCAGGAGGTAATTCAAGATATCAATGGGAATGTATTATTCCAGAAGGATATAGGACTTGAGCTATTTTCAAATTTTACTTTCAACATGAATGAAATTCTTGAAGAAAATAGTTATTTTAGTCTTTCAGGAAAAGAATCTTTTAAGACTAAGTTAAAGATTGCTCCTGATCAAAAAGTATCTCTTTCTTTAAATACTGACCTAAAGAATACAAACGTTTTTTCAAGCATTGATGAAATTTCAAAATCAACTGGTGAGCCATTGCTGACATCAATTAATATCCCAGATCTTACAGAACCAGCCTACAAAATATCAAATAATTTGTTCAGAGTCTTTATTGATAGTGATAACAAGAGTGGATATTTTGCTTTTGGTATGAAAGAAAAAATAAATATAAAAAATAAAAAAGGATTTCATATTTTTTTAAATCTGCAAGAGTTTGATTTTTCTTCAATCTCCTTTAATTCTAATGAAAGCAGTGAGTCTTTTATTAAGAGCATTTATTTAAAAGCCAATAAATTTAAAATGCTTAATAACTCTTTTAAAGATCAAGAAATAAATATTTCCTTTGATAAGCAGATGCATGGCTCATTCCTTGGCCCTGACTTAAATGGAGAAATAGTTATAGACAAGACTGGCTTTGCAAAAGTAAATCTTAATAATACCAATTTCAAAACCTTAGACTTTATGTCAAAAGATGTTGAAACATCATCTTACGTTAATGACTCTTCAATAATAAATATGAGGATTATCGGAAATAATATTAATTTAAAAGGGGAGTTTTTTGAAAAGGTGAACTTCTACCTTCTTAGAAATAGTAGTTTAATTACTATTGATAATCTAGAGATCACAAGCCAGTTTTTAAATATATCACCACTTGAAACTGGGGAAAGATCCTTTTTTAGCTACTCATATCCAAATGACCAATATAAAATTAGAGGCCTTTTTGAAGTAGATGGTCGATCTAACATGTTTGATAATATTGTAAATTATAATTTTGATTATCTTAAAACAGGGATGAGCATTCAATGGAATAGCATTAGTGACCTGAGCAATCTTGAAGGAAAGGTTAATTTTCTCACTAAGAATTTTTCTATAAATAACGATCTACCAAATTCTGCATTTCTTAGTACTCTAAAAATTCTAAATCTTGATGCCATTGTAAAAAATTTAGATTCTGACAATAGGCGGCAAAGCTCTGGGTTATTAAATCTTACAAGAGCTTCTGGGGATATATTATTTGGCAAGAAGAGGGGCTTAATATCTAATCCAATATCTATAGAAACTGATGAGGCTAAGATGTTATGGGTTGGAGAAATCTTAAAGAACGAAAGTGGATCTTTAGAAATGTTAAATTTAGATATGTCTTTGCGAATAAAAATTTCTGAAAATCTTCCATGGTATGCAGCAATATTTGGGGGCATTCCAGCGGTTGCTGGCACTCTGGTATTTCAGGATCTTTTTGAAGAAAATATTGATGCCGCCTCATCCATATCATTTAAAGTTAATGGAACAATTGAAAATCCAGAATTGATTAGATTAAATTAAAAATAATGTTGCAAGCCCAAGAAAGGATAAAAATCCAACAACATCGGTAACTGTAGTAACTACAACAGAGCCTGAAATAGCTGGATCTTGATTCAATTTTCTCAATATCAAAGGAACAAACACTCCTGCAAATACTGAGCTAATTAAGTTAATAATTAAAGCGCATGATATCAGTATGGATAACATTATATTTTGAAACCAAAAATATGTTATGAATCCAACTAATAAAGATAAAACAATCCCATTCACAATAGAAACAGCTAGCTCCCTTTTAAATAACCATCTTATATTTGATCTATTTATTTGGCCTAGAGTTAAACCTCTTAGAACTATTGTTAAGGTTTGAGTTGCAGCAACCCCACCCATACTGGCAACTATTGGCATAAGGACAGCTAAGTAAACAATTTTATCTAGCGTCTCTTGAAATATATTTATTGATAACGATGCAATAAAAGCAGTAAAAAGATTCATGCTAAGCCAAAAAACTCTACTTTTTGCTGCCCTTCCAGGTGGTGCAAAAGTATCTTCAGCAACTCCAGCCATCCCAAGAAAATTTTGATCTGCATCTTCTAAAATAACATCAACAACATCATCAATAGTTATTCTTCCTAAAAGCTCACCATTAGAATTGATAACTGCAGAAGATATAAGGTTATTTCTTTCAAAGTTTGTTGCAACATCTTTATCATTTTCTGTGACCAATATTGGATCAATATTTGGCGTAATAAGATTATCAATCTTCTCAGATATTTCAGAAGTTATAATTTTACTAATGGGTACTTCACCTAGATATTTATCTTTTTTAGACACAACAAAAATTTTATCTGTATTTTCTGGGAGGTCTTTTTGCTCTCTTAAATATCTTGTTACAACCTCAACAGTATGGTTTGGTCTAACACTAAGAACATCTGTATTCAATAAGCCGCCTGCAGTGTCATCTGGATAAATGAGACCCCCTTCAATCCTAGTTCTGTCCCTCAGTGACATTTTTGAAAGTATTTTTTTCATTCGTTCTTCTGGTAAATTCTGGAGGATATCTACCACCTCATCTAATTCAAGCTCCTTTACAGCCTCTGAAAGCTCCTCATTAGATATTTTTGATACTAAATCTTGTTGAATTTCTTCGCCCAACTCGGTCAGCACATCTCCTTCAATACTAGTTTCTAAAAGAGAAAATATAAGTTTTCTTTGTTCCGGGGGAGAGGATTCGAGTGCATGTGCGATTTCAGATGAATGCATCGATTTTAGAATATTCTTTATTTGATTGAGAGATAGTTCTTTGCTATTAGCATCTAATATAGCCTGGAGGTTATCTTGATCGATTAAGCTCATAAACCAATTCTAACCTAATAAAAATTAATTTATCTATTTCTTGAAGAAGGTATATTAAGTTTTTTTCTATATTTTGTAATAGTTCTTCTAGCTAATCCAAACCCTCTAATATTAAGCTTATGAACTATTTTTTGATCGCTTAGAGGTTTTTTTTCATCACTGATAATTTTTTTAATTTGATCCATCAACTGTAATGGAGTCACCATTCTTGTTTTAGAGACAGATGAAATTAAAAAAGATTTAAGTGGCATAATGCCTTTTGGGGTGTCTATATATTTAGATTTAATAATTCTTGATACAGTTGATGGATGAATACCCAGCTCATCAGAGATATCTTTATTTGATAAAGGAGAGACCTTTAATGGGTTATCACCAAGAAAATCAATTTGCTTATTGCAAATTAACTCTCCAACTTTCAAAACAGTGTCATTCCTTCTTTTTACTGACGATAAAAGCCACTTTGCATCTTCAATGCTTTTTGAAAGTTCTTTATTAGGAGTTCTTTTTAATATATTTTGAGTATCATTAATAAAATCTTCATCTAATTTAACTGATGGAAAATTATCAGTTACAAATTGAGCGCTAAGCATTTTATTTTTTTGAAAAGATATTTTTAAATCAGGATATATATAATTTGTAGTCTCATAAGCCAAGCCAGGGCTTAGATCACATGACTTTATTGATTCAATAGATTTTTTAATATCTTTATTTTCATAACCCTGATAGGAAAGCTTATTAAAACATTCATCTATATCATCAGAGGCAATTTCGAATAATATTTTCTCTGAAATCTTAAATACTTCACGACTAAGGTTAGCTTTTCTGAGCTGAAGAAAAATACATTCTTTATAATCCCTAAAACCAACTCCATTTGGCGTAAGGTTATGAATAACATTTTGAAGATTCTCTTCAATTTCCTCATACCTATACTTAAATAAAAGCAACTCTTCTATTTCATCAATGCTGTCAGCAAGCTTCCCTGTCTCATCTATTGAGCCTACAAGCATTTTTGAAATCTCTTTATCTTTTCTTGA
>DDCV01000110.1 GCA_002335845.1 Rickettsiales bacterium UBA1997
TAGATTGAATAATGGAGCAGGGCTTATATATACATCTCATATATCAGCAGGCATAGCTTCAAAAGACATATCAATAGATTAATGAAATTATTACTACCATATACAAACGAAGCACTAAAACTTATTAAAAAAACAAGAGCTTGGATAGGCCCAATTCTTATATTTATCTTAATCATGGTAGCTTTTCCATTAACAGTTGAACTATCAAGCACAAATCTTTCAGATGCATTCTATCCAGTACTTTTTATATCCATCTTGCTTGTAATGATGCTTGCTACAGAAGATATTTTTCTTGAAGACTACGAAGATGGAAGTTTAGAACTATTATTGATCTCAAATAAATCATTGTCGCAATGGGTTTTCATAAAAATATTTATACATTGGCTATTTATAGGGGTCCCCATATCCCTTCTAGGTGCTTTTTTCAATATTGGAGCTAATAATGATTTAAATTCGTCTTTAATGCTCCTCCCAGCACTTGGAATATCAACATATATTTTTTTAATTTTATTTTGCTTTGGTAACTCCCTTAGTCTTACTAAAGGTTCTGTTTTAGGAACTCTCATAACTTTACCTCTTACGCTTCCAATATTAGTTATTTTAGGCAAATTAACTTCTGCAATAATCTTTAATATTAATTATTTTGAGTTTTTGATTCTGCTTTTTGGTATCTTATCGATTATAATATTTGCATTTCCTGCAATTATTTCTAGAATTATAAAAACACATTTGGAGTAATTGTTAAGAGAAATCTTAATTATTGTGATAAAAAAGTTTATACATCAGTTTGCTTCTCCGAAGACTTATTTCTATCAAGTGAATAGACTGTACCCATGGCTTTTATATATCTCTCTCTTTATATATTTATTTGCAATCATTTGGGGTCTTTTGTTTACACCTAAAGACTTTGTTCAAGGGCACTCATACAGGATTATATACTTTCATGTTCCTGCATCCTTTGTTGCACAGTCCTTGTATGCAGCTATGGCAATATCAAGTGCTGTATTTTTAATATGGAGAGTAAAACTTGCAGCATATCTAGCTAGATCAATAGCGCCCATTGGAGCAATGGTAACTTTTATAGCTTTGGTATCAGGCTCTATATGGGGGATACCCACTTGGGGGACTTGGTGGGAGTGGGATGCAAGAATCACATCTACGCTAATCTTATTTATAATGTATCTAGGACTAATATCTCTTCATAACTCTTTTAATAACTTCGATAAGGCAGACAAACTCTTGGCCTATCTTGCAATTATAGGGTTCATTCAAATACCTATTATTAAGAAATCAGTTGATTGGTGGAGTTCCTTACACCAACCAGCTTCTATTACCATCTCAGATAAACCCTCAATCGATCCGTCTATGTTATATCCTTTATTTATGTCTATGATTGGCTTTGCTGGTCTAGTGGTATGCCTTGTAATACTTTCATCTAAAGTTCAAATCTACATTAGAGAAAAAAATAAGAGTTGGGTAAAAGATCATGTCTAATTTTGCCTTTAGTTCATTATCAGATGTTTTAAATATGGATGGTCATGGGGTTTATGTATGGGCAGTTTTTAGCCTATTCCTTATTACAATTTCAACTTCATTTTATATTTTTAATTTGTTAATAAAAAAATATCAGAAAAGAGTTAAATGAAGGTTCATAGAAAAAAAAGACTCATAAATATTTTGCTGCTGTCATTGCTTTCAGGATCAGGTGTATTAATGGTTTTGTATGCCCTAAATTCTAATCTTGACTATTTCTTTACTCCATCTGAATTAATAACAGAAGAAATATCTGATAACAGAAGAGTGAAAGTTGGAGGTATGGTGCTTGAAGGTTCGGTTGATAGAGATAATACAACTATTAATTTTACAATTACAGATTACAGCGAAAGTGTAGACGTGTCTTATACCGGCATAGTGCCAGACCTGTTTAAAGAAGGTAGCGGGGTGGTTGTTTTGGGCTATCTTAATGAAGGGAAGCTTGATGCAGAAAAGGTATTAGCAAAACATGATGAGAACTATATGCCACCTGCTCTTAAAGAAAAATGATATTAGATATAGCACACTATTTATCTATTTTATCGACAGCAATTTTTATGCTTACATTCACGTTAGTACTGATTCTAGATAGGTCAGTATCCCATTCAACGTTACTTATAAAAAGATCTTACTCTCATGCTTTTCTGCTCTTTTTAATTTCCTTTCTTTTATATGTGTATTTGGCCTTAACAGATAACTTTTCTGTAAGTTATATAGCTCAGCACTCTAACTCCTTACTTCCTAACTTTTATAAAGTAACTTCGATTTGGAGTGCCCATGAGGGGTCAATGTTTTTATGGATTATCTTTCTCTCTCTATGGGGGTTTATATTTAATTTATCGACTGACCGTGACTTAAAGGTTAAAAACCTTAGCATAGGTATCATTTCAATTATCATTGTTGGATTTCAACTTTTTCTTTTAATAACTTCAAATCCCTTCGAAGTAGTTTTGCCTTTTGCTCCAGAAAATGGAGCTGATATAAATCCTGTCTTACAAGACCCAGCTCTCGCAATTCATCCTCCTACACTATATCTTGGCTATGTTGGATTTGTTATTCCTTTTGCATACGCTTTAGCATTTTTAATAAATAAAGATCAATCAATAGAGTGGGAAAAAAAAGTTAAGTCATGGTCAGTTATGGCGTGGGTTTTCTTAACAATAGGTATTTCTTTGGGTTCATGGTGGGCTTATTATGAACTAGGATGGGGCGGTTACTGGTTCTGGGATCCAGTAGAAAATGTAGCATTAATGCCATGGCTTGCCGCTACTGCTTTCCTACACTCTTTGAGCGTAGCTTCAAAATCAAATGTATTAAGAATATGGACATTGTTACTTTCAATTATTGTCTTTTCTTTAAGTTTATTTGGAGCATTTATAGTTAGATCAGGAATAATTGACAGCATACATTCTTTTGCAAACGATCCCCAAAGAGGGATGTACTTGCTAGCTTTTATAGCAGTAATTCTATTTGTATCTTTAGGTCTATTTGCCTCAAGGCTAAACATGTTTGAATCATCTAAAAATATTAAAGCACTCTCCAAAGAATCTTTTATTTCATTAAATAATATATTTTTTGGCGTGCTTATTTTTTCAACAATGATGGGAATTACATATCCGCTCATTTATGAGCTCATCTATGATCAAAAAATAAGTGTTGGAGCTCCTTTCTACAATGCAATATATGCCCCAATAACTATTTTGGCCACCATGATACTAGTTATATCAATAGACTCAAGGTGGGGAAGAGCTATTGATACTGGAAGAAGCTTTAATATGTTATATATCTCGTTAGCTATGGGCCTAATCGGCCTTTCTCTAATAAGATATTTTGTTGGTGATATGTCATTTATCATAATGATTTCATTTTTAATGGGATTAATAATAATTTTTAGATACTTGATTTTAGTTATTAAAAATATCCTTGAAAAAAAATATATCAATACTCCTAGTGTCATTGCTCACACTGGATTAGGGTTATTAATTTTATCAATATCAGCAAATTCAATTTTAAGTAGTGAAAAGGTTTTTAATATGAAGCCTAATGAGGTTAGAAAATTTGAAAATATAAGAATCGAATTTAATGACCTTGAATTATTAAATAACTCCAACCATGATTCTATTAAAGCTACCTTTGCCCTTGATCACAATGGAAAATCATTTTACCTTTCACCAGAAAAAAGAAAGTATTTTGCTAGAGGGCAAATAACCTCAGAAACAGCAATAAAAATAATGCCTATAAGGGATATATATTTAACAATAGGCGAGCAACTTGAAGGAGGTCAATGGGTTGTCAATGTTCAACTAAATTACTTTATTAGGTTTATATGGCTTTCAGCAGCAATGATGGCATTTTCAGGGTTATTAATAATAAGCAATATAATTAGGAGAAAGTCATGAAGCTTCTTCTTAAGATAATTATTTTTATAATTCCGCTTATCATTTTCTCTTTTTTCTACCTTTATCTTTCTAAAGACAATTCATATCCTGGCGCTGATTATAAAAAGTTTGATTTACCAGCCTTTGAGCTTCAAAGCTTATATGATGAAAATTTCATTTCTAATAATTTATTAGATGGGACTTATTTGGTTAATGTATGGGCAAGCTGGTGTATAACTTGCAGAGTAGAGCACGGCTTTTTAACAGAGCTCTCTAATAATAATATCAATATAGTTGGATTAAATTATAAAGATAATAGGGATGATGCAATTGAATGGCTTGTTAAATATGGCAATCCTTATGAAGTTGTAATTCATGACTTGAAGGGAAGCCTTGCTTTAGATATGGGAGTGACTGGAGCACCAGAAACATTTTTAATTACAGATCAAAGAGTCATTGCTCATTATAGGGGCGAAATCAATAACATGATTTGGAATGACGTCTTTTTACCTGTAATCAAAGAAAGAGGTCTCGTTATAGATGCTAAATAAATTTTTATTCTTATTCTTTATCTCTTTCACTTTATTGGCTGAGTCTTACTATGATTTTCAGAATGATGAAGATGAAAAAAGATTCTTTAATTTAATAAAGGAAATAAGGTGTCCCAAATGTACAAGTGGGTCTTTAGCTAGCTCAAATGCTCCTGTATCAGAAGACTTAAAAAAAATAATTGCTGAGATGATTGAAGATAATAAATCTAATGAAGATATTAAGAGCTATATATCTGATAGATTTGGGAAAGAGACTCTATATGACACCCCCATAGAACCAAAGACTTATGCACTTTGGTATTCACCATTCATATTTCTTCTTGTTTGCTTGATGATTTTCTTTTTTAGGAAAAAAGCCTAGTGTACATTTACTTTTTATTAACTATTTTTGCTTTTTTACCTTTTGGAGCATATCTTCTTTCGCAAAAAACAAAAAATAAAGGCCTTGTTCTTGGTTTTTCTTTTTTTTATCTTCTGGCATGTTTATTAATTTACACGGGAAATTTTTACAGCTCAAACCCATATCAACTAAAAGAAGTTAATAAAAAAATAATTCAAAAAATATCTTCTGATGAGCCTATTGAGATTAACCTATACAATGAATTAACAGTATTTTCTGAAAAGAACCTTTCAAAA